>WLJF01000129.1 GCA_009701945.1 Actinomycetota bacterium | reverse complement strand
GAGGATGGTGTGACTATGACAACTAGTGAATCAACCGGTCAACGCATCCTCGTCGTCGATGACGAATCAAGTATCAGCGATCTCATCGCAACGAGTTTGAAGTTTGTTGGTTTCGATGTGCGCACAGCTGCAACAGGATCACAAGCGTTAACAATCGCTGAAGAATTTAAACCACACGCAATGATTCTCGATGTCATGTTGCCTGATCTTGATGGATTTGAAGTCTGTCGCCAGATTCGCAATGAAGGAATTGAAGTAGGTGTTCTCTTTCTCTCTGCTAAAGATGAGATGAAAGATAAAGTCCAAGGCTTAACTATTGGCGGCGATGATTACATGACCAAGCCGTTTAGCCTTGAAGAACTTGTCGCACGACTTCGCGCACTTCTTCGTCGCATCGGTGTTACTGAGCAGACAATGGATGATGAAAAGATTCGCTTTGCAGATCTTGAACTCGATGAAGCAACACATGAAGTTCGTCGCGCAGGGCACTTACTTGAACTCTCCCCTACTGAATTCACTCTTCTTCGCTACCTTCTCATCAACGCAGACCGCGTAGTGAGCAAGGCTCAAATACTTGATCACGTCTGGGATTATGACTTTGGTGGTGATGCAGGAATTGTTGAAACATATATCTCATACCTTCGTAAGAAGATTGATATCTATGAACCAGCACTTATTCACACTGTGCGCGGCGTTGGCTATCGACTTAGATTGCCAGCAGCAAAGTAACTCTCATGCGATCACCATTTGCTACTTGGGGTCTACGAAGTCGACTCACACTCGGCATCGTGCTTCTGACAGCCATTGGCTTCTTTAGCGCAAGCATTGCCACTCAATCACTTCTCAAACATTATTTAACGTCAGAAGTTGATAAGCAGCTAGCGGTAATCACAAGTGGAACTTTTGATCGTGTCCAACAATCTGGTATTGCACATGAGGCAAGAGAAGGCGAACACAGCGATGCTGTTGCCCGCCCTGCAGGAAAAGGTCTTGGTTCACCGCTTACTCGTATTCCCACATCTGCATCACTCACACTCCTTGATGGGCAAGGAAACATTGTTAGCGGCCTCGGGGGCGATCTCAACTCAGCCCCAATCAGTGATTACGTCATAGGGCTATTGCCTTCAGAGGTTGCATCCCATGGAGAGAAACCATTTTCTATCGAAGTTCCCGGTCCAGATTTCCGAGTTATCGCACGCGCTCTTCCAGATAACGGCGGAACAATTGTTGCAGCTCAATCACTCCGCGATCTAGATCGCACAACATCACGTCTTGGTTTTCTCTTTGCACTCATAGGTTTACTTCTCTTACTTCTCATCGCTCTGGCTGCTCGCACAGTTATTAAAGTGGGCTTGCGTCCTCTTGAAGATGCTGAGAAGACAGCAGAGGAGATTGCTGCAGGCAATCTATCGGCACGTATGCCACAAGCTGATCCATCTACTGAAGTCGGTCGTCTTGTGACTTCACTCAACACAATGCTTGCCCGTATTGAAGATGCATTCTCTGTGCGCACAGAAAGTGAGAACAAACTTCGCCGCTTCGTTGCAGATGCATCTCACGAGCTGCGCACACCCATCACCGCAATTCGCGGTTTCTCTGAACTTCATCGACAAGGTGCTGTTACTGGCGAAAAAGAGACCACTGAACTTCTTGGTCGTATTGAAAATGAATCAAAGCGTATGGGCTCCCTTGTCGAAGATCTCTTGCTTCTAGCTCGCCTTGATCAAGCACGTGAGATGGATTCAAAGCCAGTTGATATCAATAAGGTTGTTGAAGATGCTGTGATTTCAGCTCGCGCTGCAGGGCCTGAGCATCCCGTGACCCTTGATTCATCAGATACTGAAATCTTCACACTGGGTGACGAAGTACGCATCCACCAAGTGGTTGCAAACTTACTTGCCAATGCTCGCGCTCATACGCCAGCAGGTACTCCGATTACAGTCTCTCTTTCAACAACAGATGCTGGTGTTGAAGTCACTGTCGCAGATAAGGGACCTGGTTTATCTATCGAGGATCAAAAGCGAATCTTTGAACGTTTCTATCGCGCAGATGAATCTCGTGTTCGCACTGGCGATGATGGAAGTGGGTTAGGTCTTTCTATCGTTGATGCTGTGATGCGCGCCCATGGTGGCAGCGTCTCTGTGGAATCAACGCCAGGTATGGGCGCTGTATTTACCTTGTTATTCCCCCGCAGGGCCGAGTGACTCCATCGCCTTAAGTGTGGCGATACGTTCTTGAATCGGTGGATGGGTACTAAATAATTTAGAGACTGCTTGTCCATCAAGCGGAGATTCAATCCAGATATGTGCAACTGCATTTGATTTCTGACGCACAACAGTTGAATCAGCAGCTAACACTTCAAGTGCTTTACGCAAGCCTGCTGGATTTCGGGTAAAAGAAACTGCAGTGGCATCAGCTAGCGCTTCACGCTTACGTGAAATCGCAGATTTTAAAAGCATCGCTGCAATGGGTGCGAGCATAAGAACTACAAGAGAGAAAACAAGTGCCAGTGGATTTGAATTACCACCGCGATCTCTATCTCTACCTCCACCAAACCACATCATGCGGGTAAGGAAGTCACTCAAGATTGCAATCGCACCTGCAGTTGTTGCAGCAACTGCTGAAACTAGCGTGTCGCGGTTTGCCACATGAGATAACTCGTGGGCAATTACGCCTTGCAGTTCATCGCGATCCATCACCTCAAGGATGCGTGTAGTAAAGGCAATGAGGGCATGTTCTGGATTTCGCCCTGTAGCAAACGCATTAGGAGCGCTATCTTCAACGATGGCAACCTTGGGCATAGGCAGCCCGCTTGCGATGACAACTTCTTCAATCACATTAAAGAGCTCTGGTGCATCTTCGCGAGTAATCAGCTTTGCACC
Organism: Actinomycetota bacterium; assembly: GCA_009701945.1. Taxonomy (GTDB): domain Bacteria; phylum Actinomycetota; class Actinomycetes; order Nanopelagicales; family Nanopelagicaceae; genus Planktophila. The sequence goes on along the minus strand of WLJF01000129.1, from coordinate 208 downwards.
GGTCATGGTTAGAACTAATTTATCTGAGCCGTAATACGAACCCCACACGCCAATGAGTGCAAAGCCCACCGCCATTGGCACCATGGTGGATGCTGTGCCCACGCCGAAATATGTCATTGCAGCATATGCAACAAACCATGTCAGAACACCCATCGATGCCAGAAGGAAGTAAGTCTTTCCTTTATTGGCAGATTGGAGTGCGCGGAAG
>WLJF01000128.1 GCA_009701945.1 Actinomycetota bacterium | reverse complement strand
CACCGAGGAACTTCTTGCGCAGCATGGGTATCCTTTAACTATGGAAAGCGCCGAGAAGGTCACCGTCGCTTACTTCTTTACTATTGCTCGCAAGAGTATTCCATTCGCCTTTCTCTCTATGGCAATTGACCGCATGCGTAGTCGTAAGTTCACCGGGATTTCATTTTCCAAGCTTCTAGGAACTGGTTCTGGCCAGACCTTCACGCCTAGTGACGCCGTCCTCACCCGCTGGGGCATGGTCGTTGTTATCGATAAGAATCGACTTGTAGCCTTCGATCAATCCTCCATCATCTCCAATTGGAGAAAGAGATCAACATCTGAATTTCGCGCAGTGCTATCTCCTCTGTCATCTCATGGTTTATGGGCAAAGAAGAATCCTTTTGATTTCATCACACCTGCCTCAAGTGCGGATGTGCAGATTGCAGCCATTACTCGTGCTCGCATTAAATGGAATAAGAACTTCATTTTCTGGAAGTCCGTTCCTCCTGTGGTCATCGACCTCCATAGCAATCCAGGTTTGATTGCAGCTATTGGAATCGGTGAAGCACCTATCGGATTGCAGGGAACTTTCTCCCTGTGGAAGTCAGCATCTGCGCTTCGCGACTTTGCATATAAGGGTAAAGCTCACCAAGTTGCCATCAAGCAGACTGAAGAAATCGGTTGGTATAGCGAAGAACTCTTTGCACGCTTTGAAGTCCTTGAACTTCGAGGTGAAATTACTACCCAACCCCACAAGTAAGGCAGACTTAGCCCATGTCGATTCGCCACTACAACCCGCGTCGCAGACGCCGTGGTGGAATCTCCCCTAAGGCTAGAAATCTTCTCTTCTTCTTCCTGGGTCTAACAATCGCTCTTCAGATCTCTTATCCACTCATTGATGGTGAGCCACTGCGCCTTGTCACCATTGCAACTATCTATGCAGGCGCTCTTGCCATGATCATCCATGGTCATCTCTCATATGGTGCCAAGTATTCAACTCGTTACCTACCTATTACCGCACTCTTTGGTCTTGGCATTGAAGTTCTTGGCGTTCACACAGGTTGGCCATTTGGAGTCTATGAATATGACTCTTCACTCGGTGCACAACTCTTTGGAGTACCACTCGTAGTTCCCTTTGCGTGGGTGATGATGGTGCATCCTGCACTGATTGCAGCTCGCCGTATTGCAGGTAGTTGGGTATTTCTCTATGGAGGCGCACTTCTTGCAGCATGGGATTTATTCCTTGACCCACAGATGGTTGCAGCAGGTAGATGGAAGTGGGAGGTAACTGGTGCACATGTTCCCTTCACACCAGATATTCCACTCTCCAATCCATTTGGATGGCTCCTGGCAGGATTACTCATCACAGGATTACTCAACAAAGTCCTTCCTCGCGAACGTAGAAAGAATCCAGCCTCCCTTGCTGCCGTTGATGCACTCCTACTCTGGACTCTCTTCGGAGGTTTCATCGGCAATCTCTTCTTCTTCGATCGTCCAGGGCTTGCCTTCTTTGGAACGTTGATTATGGGTTCTCTCTTGATCCCATACTTCTTCTCCAGCTGGCTCGGCAATAAAGACTAGTTAACAATGGTTCAGATTCTTCTCTCCTTCTCCATCCTCATCTTTGCCATCTCTCTCATTAACTTTCTCACCATCCGTATTCCACAACGAGATGAAGAGGTCAAAAAGGCTGTCACAGTCTTAGCCCCTATGCGCAATGAGGCAGAGAACGTCCCTGAATTCATCTCAGCTCTCTCTTCACAAATGGGCGTTAAGAACCTCAAGTTCATTGTGATCAACGATGGATCGACAGATAAGACAGCGCAGTTACTCAATACCGTTATTGGAAGCGACTCTCGCTTTACAGTCATCGACTCCCCCACACAACGCGAAGGCTGGCTGGGCAAAGTCTCTGCACTGCAATCAGGTTTTGAAGTGGCCACCTCTGACTACATCATCACCTTAGATGCCGATGTGCGCCTTGAACCGAATGCAATCATGCGTGCCATTACTCAGCTTGAAAGGCTCAAATTAGATTTTATCTCTCCCTACCCACGGCAGATTGCACAAACATTTCCCGAGAAGTTAATACAGCCTCTCCTGCACTGGTCCTGGATGAGCACCATTGTGCTTCGCCTTGCAGAGAAGTTTCCGCGTCGCTCCACTGCCGTTGCCAATGGTCAATTCTTTGTGGTGCGAAAGAGCGCACTCGATGCCATCGGTGGCTTTTCAACGGTGAGTAATCAGATTCTTGATGACATTGAACTTGCACGTTCACTTATTGCATCTGGATATAAGGGCGTTGTGACTGAGGGTTCAGGTATTGCGAGTACTCGCATGTATGCATCCTTTGACGAAATCAGACAGGGCTACGGTAAATCTCTCTGGAAAGCTTTCGGTGGCCCACTCGGCTCCCTCATTGCCATCGCATTTCTCTTCCTCACAGGAGTTCTTCCCGTTCTACTCATTCTCAATGGTTATCTCACCGGTTGGTTTATCTATCTCTATATAGCTTTCTCTCGTGAGATAAGTGCAATTCGCTCCCGTGGTAATCCGCTCTATGCTTTCTTACATCCACTCTCGAGTGCGCTACTGATTTATCTGATCATCTACTCATGGCGCAAGCGAGGCAGCATCCAATGGAAAGGTCGCACCGTATGACCGGCCATGTGGGGCGAGTGAAGAACCCTGAAGATATTGCAGTTATCGGTGCAGGTATCGGTGGTCTATGCACTGCTGCGCGTTTAGCAAAAGCTGGCCACAACGTCACTATCTTTGAAGCATCCAACCGCACAGGCGGTAAGTGCCGCACTGAATGGATTGGTCGCTATGCATTTGATACCGGTCCTTCTCTTCTGACACTTCCGGCTGTCTATCGAGATTTCTTCCAGCGCACAGGCGATGTCATGGGGCGTGTTCTTGAGATAGAGGAAGTAAACCCATCCTTTGATTACCGCTTCCATGATGGAAAGTCTGTGAAGTTTGCCAACTTATCTCGCAAGAAGACACTTGCATCGATTGAGCAATCACTGGGCCTAGAAGCTGCAAGTGAATGGAATCGCATCATGCTCCAGGCAGAGGCGATGTGGGATGTCTCGCGCGAACCCTTTATCGAATCAGAGTTGAAATCACCTGTATCACTGCTT
>WLJF01000127.1 GCA_009701945.1 Actinomycetota bacterium | reverse complement strand
CAGTGGGCCGCCAATTTATTGCAGGCATTTTGAAGCATGCTGCAGAAATTACAGCGGTGACAAACCAATGGGTCAACTCTTATAAGCGCCTGCAAGGTGGGGGAGAAGCGCCATCAATAATCAACTGGGGCCATAACGATCGTGGCGCTCTTGTGAGAATTCCTATGTATAAGCCAAAGAAAGAGAATTCAACACGAATTGAATTCCGCTCACCAGATTCTGCATGTAATCCATACCTTGCCTATGCGGTGATGTTGGCTGCAGGTCTTAAGGGAATTGAGAAGAAGTATGTTCTTGAGCCATCTACTGATACCCAACTTCTTCCATCAAATCTTGAAGAGGCAATCCTTGTGATGGAGAAGAGTGATCTCGTGCGCGAGACACTGGGTGAGCATGTCTTTGATTACTTCCTTCGCAATAAGCGCTCTGAGTGGCAGGACTATCGTCGCCAGGTCAGCGCCTATGAATTAGATCGATACTTACCGGTCCTCTAACAAGGATTTTGGCAAGCTCTTCTGTAGCCTTTTGCTATGGCTAAAGAGATAAACGCAGGATCAATTCGTCGCTACAACCTCATTGCAGGTTTCTTCCACCTTGCACAGATGTTTGCAGTTCTAGCACTTGCTAATGACTTCACGCTACCGATCGTTGCTCGCTATATGGCAGGGCCTCCAGGAAGCGTCTTTGCCGATCCCATCACTTTGCTTGAAGCACCCATCGGTCTGACTGTTGCGATATTTCTAGGTCTCTCTGCCTTCTTCCATTTCTTAGTTGCAAGCCCACAATTCTTTAGCCGCTATAGCGCAGGCCTTGCAGCTCACCGCAACTACTTCCGTTGGGTTGAATATTCCATGAGCTCATCAGTGATGATTGTTCTCATCGCTTTGATAACTGGAGTATCGGATGTTGTTGCCATCATCGCCCTCTTTGGCGTGAATGCATCGATGATCCTCTTTGGTTGGTTGCAAGAGAAATATGAGCAACCAGGCAATGGTGGATGGCTTCCATATATCTTCGGCTGCATTGCAGGAGCTGTTCCATGGATTGCACTCTTGTTCTATGTTTTGGCAATCGGTGGTCCAGGAGATACCAAGGCGCCAGCATTTGTCTATGGAATTGTCTTCTCAATCTTTTTCTTCTTCAACACCTTCGCAATCGTTCAGTACCTGCAATATAAGAAGGTTGGAAAATGGTCTGATTACATGAGAGGTGAAAAGACCTATATAACGCTCTCACTGATTGCTAAATCTGCCCTTGCGTGGCAGATCTTCTCCGGCACCTTGATTCCTCAGTAGAACTCGGGATATCCTTAACGCCTTATGAAGCTCCGCGGACTCCTCCTTATCCGCCGTAGCGAGGCCTAACAACCGGTCTCCTCGCTGCGGAGTTTGGTGTTGCCGGTAAACACCTTCGGTTAACCAAACAAATTAGGAGCTAAGTAAATGAATTTCCCAAAGCAAACGCCTTCAAAGATGCCGGTGCATCGCTATTCACCATTTATCCCCGTTGAGCTTGAAGATCGCACATGGCCAAGTAAGAAGATGACGAAGGCGCCACAGTGGTGTTCTGTCGATCTTCGCGATGGTAACCAAGCGCTCATTGACCCAATGGATACTCCCCGCAAGCTTGCGATGTTTAAGTTACTCGTTGCGATGGGTTACAAAGAGATTGAGGTGGGTTTCCCATCAGCATCTCAGACAGATTTCGACTTTGTTCGAAAGATTATTGATGAAGATTTAATTCCTGATGATGTCATCATCCAGGTGCTGACCCAGGCTCGTGAACCGCTTATCCGTCGCACCTATGAATCCATCAAGGGTTCAAAGCAGGCGATCGTTCATCTCTATAACTCAACTTCTACATTGCAGCGCCGCGTTGTCTTTGGCCTTGATAAAGATGGCATCAAGAAGATTGCAACTGATGCTGCCCAGCTCTGCCTTGATTTAATGTCGACAGTTCCTGAGACCAAAGTTTCATTCGAATATTCACCAGAGTCATATACCGGCACCGAACTCGAATTCGCTGTTGAGGTATGTAATGCGGTCAATGATGTGTGGAAGCCAACCCCGCAATGGAAGACGATCATGAACCTTCCTGCAACTGTTGAGATGGCCACACCGAATGTCTATGCAGATTCGATTGAGTGGATGTGTCGCAACCTCACCAATCGTGAGAGCGTGATTGTTTCACTTCACCCACATAATGATCGTGGAACAGGAGTAGCTGCTGCAGAGCTTGGCTACTTAGCGGGCGCCGATCGCATTGAAGGAACTTTATTCGGCAATGGTGAGCGCACAGGAAATGTTTGTCTTGTAACCCTTGGCATGAACTTGGTATCTCATGGCATTGATCCACATATTGATTTCAGCGATATCGATGAGATTCGTCGCACCGTTGAATACGGCAATCAATTACGTGTTCCTGAGCGCCATCCCTATGGCGGCGACCTTGTCTTCACAGCCTTCTCTGGTTCACACCAAGATGCGATTAAGAAGGGCTTTGAACATTTAGAGCGCGATGCAAAGGCTGCAGGCAATACAGTCGATAACCACACATGGGCTGTTCCATATCTACCTATCGATCCTAAAGATATTGGTCGCTCCTACGAAGCTGTTATTCGTGTGAACTCCCAATCAGGTAAGGGTGGGGTTGCCTACCTCATGAAGAATGAGCATTCACTAGATCTTCCACGTCGCCATCAAATTGAACTATCGAGAATTGTTCAGGCAAAGACTGATAACGAAGGTGGCGAAGTCACAGCAGAGCAGTTGTGGCATATCTTCGAAGATGAATACCTGCCAACTGATTCTGCTCCATGGGGACGTTTCCGTCTTAAGGGAATGTCACAAGTTTCTGTGATGGGTGAAGATGTTCAACTCACCGTCAAGATGACAGATCGTGGTGAAGCAATTGAGTTGGCTGGAACCGGTAATGGACCAATTGCTGCGTTCTGTCACATCTTGCAGAACTATGGCGTTGATGTTCGTGTTCTAGATTTCAGTGAGCATGCACTCTCATCAGGTGGAGATGCATCAGCTGCTGCCTATCTGGAGTGCGCTATTGCAGGAGATGTCTTCTGGGGAGTCGGAATCGACCCTAATACAACGACTGCTTCTCTTAAAGCGGT
>WLJF01000126.1 GCA_009701945.1 Actinomycetota bacterium | reverse complement strand
GGGTCCATGCGAGATGTCGTAGGCGTTCTACAGAGTGAGACAGCTCTGCTCAATCGCCGTGGTGAAGTTGTGAACTTCAACCCTGATGAGGCCATCGCCTTTCGCGTAATTCCGGTCTTTAACCGTCGCGATGTATCAACCGGGTCTCTTTCCATCTATGACACCAAATCAAAATCACTTCACGGCGTTACCAGCACCGACGGGGTCGTGCGGATCTATTGCTGTGGTCCTACGGTTTATCGAGATGCACATGTGGGAAACCTTCGAACATTCCTTCTCTCTGATCTGATCTCTCGCACTTTGCAGATGACTGGCCTTGATGTCACTTTGGTGCAGAACATCACCGACGTTGGACATATGGCAGATGACTTTTCCGAAGAAGATAAAATGTTGGCAGAGTCTGCAAAGACAAAGGTTGACCCTTTTGAGATTGCTCGCACTTTTGAAGATAGATTTCATAGAGATCTCGATCGCCTCAACATCCAACCCGCAACTGCATATCCGCGTGCATCCGAGAAGATGCCTCAGATGATTACTGCAATCGAAAGCTTGATTGCCATGAAGCGCGCATATGTCGGTACTGATGGGTCTGTCTACTTTGATGCAACTTCATTTCCCAGCTATGGCACTCTCAGCGGAAACAAACTCGAAGCTCTTCAACCAGGACACAGATATGAATTCACCGATGAGGGTGGCAAACGTTTTCATGCTGATTGGGCGCTCTGGAAATTAGCAGGAGCTCGAACCCAAATGATTTGGGATTCACCGTGGGGTGCTGGTTTTCCTGGGTGGCATATCGAGTGCAGTGCAATGTCGATAGAGCTACTCGATGCCCACGTTGATCTTCATCTCGGTGGAATCGATCTGCGTTTTCCCCACCATGAAAATGAGCGCGCACAGTCAGATTCCCTCACCGGGCATGAAACCGTGAATACATGGGTTCATGGCGAACACCTGCTCTTTGAAGGGCGCAAGATGTCCAAGAGCGCAGGAAATGTTGTGCTGCTTCAGGATGTAATTGACCGCGGATTAGATCCACTCTCTTTGCGGTTTGCACTCCTTGAAAATCGATATAGATCTCAGATGGATTTGAGTTGGGCCTCCCTTGAAGCAGCTCACGCAACTCTGAAGAGATGGCGAGGGCTTCTTGCAGGTGCTGGCACAAGTTCAGAGATGAAATTCGATCAAGAAATCAGTGATGCACTCACCACCGATCTTGATACACCTCGTGCCATGCAACGAATACGCGCTATTGAAAAGGATCCAACAATCGGAGCACTGGATAAACGCGCACTCTTTCTCTTTGCAGATCAAGTATTTGGTTTAGAGCTCGACCGAGGAATTGAAACAAGGGATGTAAGCGATGAAATCCAAGCCTTACTTGATGCGCGCATCACAGCGCGAGCAGAGAAGAATTGGGCTCTCAGTGATTCTTTGCGCGAGCAATTAAGTGAAGCTGGCTTGGAAATTAGCGATGGCGCTGAAGGTCAGAGTTGGAGCTGGAGATAATCTAAGGAGCACGAAAAACTGCAATAACTCCTGCAACAAATCCGATAGTTAAAAGTGCGCTACCTGGGTCATCGCCTTGAATGAGAAGTTCTTGACCTGCGCCGAATGATCCAGCGATTGAAATCACTGCCAACCATGCAAGGAGTGCAAAGAACTTATAGCGGCGTTTTCCAAAACGGCGGCCCACATACCAAATTCCTAAATAGGTAGCGATGATTCCAACGCTCACCCCGATAGGTGGCAATGTTTGATGCACCAGGGTTGAAGAAATCGCAATCATTGCCCCAAAGAAAATTGAGAAGAGAAATTGCATTACGAAGGGGAAATTCCTGCGAAGAGATCCATCTCGTGTCCGCGAGAATCAAATGGTTCAGACTTCTCACCCTTAACAAGGGTGTAGTACTCGTTGCCCCATACTTGTAGTCCTAAGTTATTAGAAAGTGCAAAGAATGGGCCATCGACTTCAATCTGCGTCGCATGTGCTCTCATCGCATCCATCTTCTTCTCAACGTAAGCATTTCCATCAACCATCGCATGAACAAAAGAGTCATCCTTAGCAAAGGGAAGATCATCAGCACTTTCTGCTCCCATGAAATCAGAGCCAAGTACCTTCATCGCATCGATGCCCTCTTGAATCACAGACTTTGGCATTACATTCCAATAAATCTTTTCGATGCTCCATGAAGATTTCTCTGCAGCACGCATCGCAACGCGGTGAGCTTGAATGTGATCTGGATGTCCATATCCCCCGATTTCGTCATAGGTAATCAGGATGTGCGGTCTTATTTCATCAATTACCTTCACAAGATCATCGGAGGCTAACTCCAGATCAGCTTGCCAGAAGACATCGGGGCGATTATTAGGTTCAGTTCCCATCATTCCGCTATCGCGATACTTCTTATTGCCTTCACCAAGAAAGCGGTGATCTGTAATGCCAAGTGCTTTCATCGCATCAGCCAACTCAATAACGCGATGTTCACCCAGTGAATCTGTTGCATGAGCTGCTAAGTGAGCAAGATCTTGAACAAGAACTTCACCTTCTTCGCCACGCGTGCAGGTTACGAGGGTGACATCTGCACCCAGTGCTGCATACATCGCCATTGTGCTTCCATTATTGATGGTCTCATCATCAGGATGTGCATGCACAAGGAGCATGCGATAACCCTTATAGCTACTGTGCATTAATAGACCGGCAAACTTGTATCAATCTGCTTCGCCCAAGCAATAACGCCGCCAGAGACGTGGGATGCATCAGCAAATCCAGCGCTCTTGAGGATTGCTAGACATTCAGCTGAGCGAACGCCACTCTTACAGTGAAGAACAATCGGCTTATCTTGTGGCAAAGATGCGAGAACGCTGCCATCGATAAAACCTTGCTTAGGAATCAGATGTGCTGTTGGAATATTGACAATCTCATACTCACTAGGTTCACGTACATCTATGAGATAGAAATTATCTTTATTATCAATCTTTGACTTGAGCTCTTGAACGGTAATAGTTGAACCAGAGCTTGCCTCTTGTGCAGCCTCTGAGAGAGTTCCGCAGAATGCCTCATAATCAGGAAGCAAAGCAGTTTGTGTCGCATTCTCACTACACAATGGGCAGTTCGGATCTTTGCGCACCTTGATCTTGCGGAAATCCATCTCGAGCGCGTCATAGACCATCAATGATCC
>WLJF01000125.1 GCA_009701945.1 Actinomycetota bacterium | reverse complement strand
TGGTGAAAAGATGTCGAAGTCACTTGGTAATTCGCTGCAGGTACATGAACTTTTGAAGACTGTGCGCGGCATTGAACTTCGTTGGTATTTAGGTTCTGCTCACTACCGTTCGATGCTCGAGTTCTCACACGAAGCACTTGCAGAATCTGCAACAGCGTTTCGTCGTATTGAAGGTTTCTTGACTCGCTCTGTTGAGATTCTTGGGTCAGAGCCAACACCAGTTATTAGTGCAGCATTTACGGATGCCATGAATGATGATTTAGCTGTTCCAACAGCACTTGCCTCTATTTCTGAGGCGCTACGCATAGGAAATAGCGCGATTACTGCAGGAGATACTGCTGTTATTGCTTCCGCTGCCAATGAAATCCGCGGAGCACTTGATGTCCTTGGCTGTGACCCATTTGATCCAGCTTTCGCAACCGGTGGAGGAAGTGAAGACCTTACGGCAGCACTTGATGGAACCATCAAATTAGCTCTTGAACAGCGCACGGCTGCGCGCGAGCGTAAAGATTTTGCAGCATCTGATTCAATTCGTGATGGGTTGGCAGCACTGGGAATTACTATTGAAGACACTGCACAAGGGCCACGTTGGTCAATCTCTAGAGATGGAAAATAACAATGGCCGGTAATGCAAAACCTAGAGGTGCAGTTCGTAAATCTAAGAAGGGTCCATCTGCTGGTACTGGTGGAAATAATAAGCGCCGTCTTGAAGGTAAGGGGCCAACACCGAAAGCTGAAGATCGTCCTTATCACGCAGCTGCTAAGCGCAAGAAAGCTGCAGAGAAATCTGCGGCTAAAAAGCCAGCTGCTGCAACTCGTAAATACACCAAGGGTGATGGACTTCGCGGTGAGATCGTTGCAGGGCGTAATGCGGTCCTTGAAGCGCTGCGTGAATCTGTTCCAGCAACTGAGTTATTGGTTGCGCGCAGTATCGATGTTGATGATCGCGTCGCAGAGTCGCTACAGATTGCTTTGAACTTAGGTCTATCTATTCGTGAAGCACACCGTGCTGAGGTTGAAGGTATTTCACCTAATAGCCAGGGAATTATTCTTTCGATTAAGCCTTTCCAATATTCATCCTTTGAAGAGATCATTCAGCGCGCAAAGAAGCCAATGCTTTTAGTTGCGCTAGATGGTGTGACAGATCCACGTAACTTGGGTGCGATTGTTCGATCTGCTGCAGCCTTTGGCGCATCAGGTGTCTTGATGACTGAGCGTCGCGCAGCCGGTATGACTGCGTCCGCTTGGAAATCATCCGCTGGTGCTGCAGCACGTCTGCCTATCGCGCAGGTAACAAACCTTGCACGCACTATTGATGAAGCAAAGAAGCTGGGCTGCTTTGTTGTGGGCCTTGATGGTGAGTCTGATACAGCTATTGCCGATATGAAGGTCGCAACGGAGAACATCATGGTTATCGTGGGTTCTGAAGGTAAGGGGCTTGCTCGCCTCACACGTGAGAAGTGCGATCTGATTGTCTCTATTCCTATTAGCGCATCTACTGAGTCACTGAACGCATCCGTTGCAACATCCATCGCTTTATATGCAGTCGATGAGGCACGCCGTAAGGGCTAAGTGGCTATGGCATTTCAACGTTTCATTGTCTGTGGAGATTCATACTCTGAAGGCATGACTGATGAAGTCATCGATGGCAAATATCGTGGATGGGCAGATCGCGTTGCAGATGTGATGACAACAGCACATCCAGATTTCACCTATGTGAATTTGGCTGTGAGAGGCAAACTGATTGGCCAAGTTGTTGAAGATCAAGTTCCAGTCGCACTCACATTTATCACCGGTAAAGAGACTCTGGTTTCATTTCATGCAGGTGCCAATGATGCGCTGCGTCCTGGATATCAAGCATCAATTGCAATTGCGCTCTATCAAGAGGCTGTGCGCTTGATTGCCAAATCTGGTGCGACTCTGATGCTCTTTACCGTTCTTGAAAATACAGGAAATAAGGGAAGAGGCTCTGAAATTTGGGAGAAGCGATTCTCTGAATTTAATAAGGGTGTTCGAGCAGTGGGCGCTGAAGTTGGCGCCATTGTTGTCGATGCCAACCAAGAGAAGTTCTTTAGTGATCGCAGATTCTTAGCATTTGATCGATTGCACCTTAATGCTGAAGGTCATAAGCGATGCGCTGATGCTGTCCTTGAAAGAATTGGATTGCCATTTGATCCATCCTGGCGCACGCCGCTACCGCCTGCAAAGAAGACCCCGTGGATTATTGAGAAGGCCATCACCGTTGTGTGGTTTGTGACCTTTGCTATTCCGTGGATATTGCGACGCATTCAAGGTAAATCATCAGGTGATGGGCGTAGTGCTAAATACCCAACACCAGTGAAGTGGCCTCTTCGTTAGATAGCGCGAACTGTCCAGGTAAAGCTATAAGTACCGCCAGATACTAGGTATGCAGGCAAGGTATCTGGACCACAGGATGCTGTTCCCACACCGCGATGAGCGGCATCGATATGAACAATGGTATTTCCTGTTGGTACTAACTCAACATCATGTGTGGCATCAGCTAACTGATCTGCTCTAAATGGTGTTGCAGATACTTGGCGTGGTTTATCCAGATCGATGCGCACACCATGGCCTGCGTGATCTGTGAGAGCAAACCAACGAACCCCAGCATGCCCACCGTTTTCTTGTGGTCGAACATAAGGAACATATTGCTCTGCAACTGTTGATACCCACTTATGAACGCGACCAATCTTGCGATCTGGATATGTCTCAGATGGGCCTGTGCCGAAGTAGGTGTAGTTGCTCAAAGTTCCATCGATTTCAAAGTTGATACCGATGCGAGCTAGATCTGTGAATTGCTTAGGGACAGTAATTGTCTCCTTCACGGCGTAGCCACCTGCAACAGGTGTCACAAGTTGAACTTGCTTGACCTTATAGCCGGTGCTTGTCTGCCATTCGCTGACTACTTTGTATGACTTGGCAGTCTCTGTAATGGTGCAATCTGTGCGCTCGAGCTCGCGCACGCCATATTGCTCCCACTTAGTTGTGATGCGACCGATGCGATCGTTATCTGTTGGTGCACGCCATAGTGATAGTTCAGGTGCTAGAACGCCAAATGGAATCTGGATTTCACCTGCATCATCGACAGCTATCTCAAAGAGATTATTTGTCTTACTTGTTGGAATGCTCTCTTTGCGTGATGGAAGTGCGAATTGGTTCCAGCCGACTTCATGACCAGCT
>WLJF01000124.1 GCA_009701945.1 Actinomycetota bacterium | reverse complement strand
TTAGCGAGAGCATCGCCACGAGTGAAGAGGAATCCTGTTGTTACAGATCCGATTGCAAGTATTGCCATCGGAAGCCACATCAAGATTGGAGATTCGTGTGGGTGTTGATTATCTTCCCAACGCTCTTTACTTGTAAATGTAAGGACCATAACGCGAGTCATATAGAAAGCTGTGATTGCAGCTCCTAAGAGTGCAGTTGATCCAAGAAGGATTCCCTTTACTCCCCCTGCATTAAATGCTGTCTCAATAATCAAATCTTTTGAGTAGAAGCCAGCAAATGGTGGAACACCGATAATTGCAAGGTAACCCAGACCGAAAGTTATGAATGTGATCGGCATAAATTTACGCAGAGCGCCATAGCGACGCATATCAACTTGATCATTCATGCCGTGCATGACAGAGCCTGCACCCAAGAACATTCCGGCTTTAAAGAATCCATGTGTCAGCAAATGCATGATGGCAAATGCATACCCTGCAGGACCAAGGCCTGCGCCAAGGATCATGTAACCAATCTGTGACATCGTTGAAGCAGCAAGTGCCTTTTTGATGTCATCTTTTGCGGTACCGACTAGAGCACCAAACATCAATGTGATTGCACCGACTATAACAACAAGGAGTTGTGCAGTAGGTGCTGCATCAAAGATGAAGTTAGAACGAATGATGAGATAAACGCCAGCTGTCACCATCGTCGCTGCGTGGATCAGCGCTGAAACTGGTGTTGGGCCAGCCATCGCATCACCAAGCCATGCCTGCAATGGGAATTGCGCTGACTTTCCAGTTGCTGCAACGAGCAACATCACTCCGATAGCTGTGAGGGCTGCCTTGGAAGCAGTATGTGAGGCTTCTTCAACGCCACTAAATGAAACTGTGCCAAGAGTTGCAAAGGCGATCATGATGGCAAAGGAGAGACCCATATCGCCGATGCGGTTCATGACAAATGCCTTCTTTGAAGCAGTTGCATAGGCAGGCTTTTGATTCCAGAAACCGATCAAGAGATAAGAGGCAAGACCCACACCTTCCCAGCCCACATAGAGGTTGAGATAGGAATCTCCAAGAACGAGAAGAAGCATCGCTGCAATAAAGAGGTTGAGGTATGCAAAGAAGCGTCGACGGTTTTCATCATGAGACATATAAGAAATTGAGTAGATATGAATCAGAGTTCCGACGCCGGTAATAAGAAGGACAAAACAGATGGAGAGCTGATCGAGCAAGAGCCCTGCATCGACATTAAATGTGCCGACGTTGATCCATGAGAAGAGCTTCTGACCTACTGCGCGCTCCTCCGTTGGACGAGAAAGCATCTGTGAGAGTTGGTAGAGACCGACTCCAAATGAGCTTGCAGAAAGAGCTGTTGCAAGTAGATGTCCCCACTTATCAGCACGTCGTCCTGCAAGAAGAAGAATCGTCGCACCAAAAAGAGGTAGTGCGATCAGATAGACCAATGAAGTTGAAGTTGTCATTACTATCGCTTCAACAAACTAGCATCATCGATAGATGCTGATCGGCGTGAGCGATAAATCGTCACGATAATGGCAAGGCCCACTACAACTTCGCAAGCAGCAACAACCATCGTGAAGAAGGCAACTACCTGTCCATCGAGTGTTCCATTGATACGAGAGAAAGTTACAAGTGTGAGGTTTGCAGCATTGAGCATCAGCTCAACACACATAAAGACCACGATTGCATTGCGGCGAACAACAACTCCGACTGCACCGATTGTGAAGAGAAGTGCTGAGACATAGAGATAGTTATATGGATTCATTTACTTCTCCTCCGTCACAGTGTTATCGACTTCACCGAGTTCGAATTGAGCAGAATCCAACATATCTCCACGTGCTTTAAGAGTGGCTGAGATTGAGTTAGGGGCAGCACTTCCATCAGGAAGCAGCGCTGGAACATCGACTGCATTGTGGCGAGCAAAGACACCTGGGTTAGGAAGTCCTGCTGCGCCACCAAGGGATGCACCACGGAATCGCGCAATTGCTTGCTCACGCTGAGTTGCGCGAGGAACAGCGCGCTGGTGATGAGCAAGAACCATCGCGCCAAGTGCTGCTGTGATCAAAAGAGCTGAAACAACTTCAAATGGCCACACATAAGTTGAGAAGAGAAGTTTCGCTAGCTCTTGAACATTACCTTCACTATTTGCAGCTGTGAGTCCATATGCATCGTGGCCAAGAGTTGCACGGCCAATCAAAGAAACAAGTAATCCACCGAAGCCAAGGGCTGCAGTAATTGCAATCGGGCGAAGACCAGGAATTGTTTCAGTCAATGAATCTGATGCATCAACACCGACCAACATAAGAATAAAGAGGAAGAGCATCATGACTGCGCCTGTATAGACAACAATCTGAACAATTCCGAGGAAGAGCGCATCTTGGGCAATATAGAAGATTGCAAGAGTAATCATGACCCACGCTAAGAGAAGTGCTGAGTGCACAGCCTTCTTCACAAGCAGCATTCCAAGAGCGGCAATGACTGAAAGTGGAGCAAGGAACCAGAACATGATTGCTTCAGGAGTTTGAATAGTTAACATTACTTTTCACCCTGTGATGGATGAGCTTCCTTCACATCGCCGTTGTAGTAATTGGTATCTGTCATCCCTGGATACATCGGATGAGGCGGTGCAAGCATTCCTTGGCGAAGCGGAGCAAGGAGATCTTCCTTTTCAAAAATCAACTTTTCACGCTTGTCATCTGCAAGTTCGTATTCATTTGTCATTGTGAGCGCGCGAGTTGGGCAGGCTTCAACACAGAGACCACAGAAGATGCAGCGAAGATAGTTAATTTGATAGACAGCTCCGTGGCGTTCTCCTGGAGACATTTGATTACCAGGTGTGTTATTTCCACCTTCAACAAAGATCGCATCTGCTGGGCATGCCCATGCGCAGAGTTCGCAGCCGATGCACTTCTCTAATCCATCTGGGTGGCGGTTTAGTTGATGGCGGCCATGAAAACGTGGCGCAGTAGGTGCCTTCACATCAGGATATTGAACAGTCTGGTTTTTCTTAAACATTGTTGAGAAAGTGACCCAGAAGCCCTTTGCTTGCTGCGCAAGAGGTGCTGGCCCAGGTTGTTCAACCTCAGTAAATGGAACAGAGTTGATATCAGCTAGTCCAGATGCCTTCTTCTCAATATGTAGATTCTCATTGAAGTCAGTCATTACTTGCCTCCTGAGACATTAATTGATTGCACATTAGGTAAAGATGG
>WLJF01000123.1 GCA_009701945.1 Actinomycetota bacterium | reverse complement strand
TGAAATTAAAGAATGCAACATTTGTGGCATTCGGTGCAACACGTCGTCCTAATGTGAAGGCTGCAGATGATGTCTTACTCGGTGCACTCCGCGATTCAGGAGCTCCAGCGGTAACGCTGGTTGCCAAGGCATATGACCGCCATGTTGATCTTGCTCTGAAGACAAATCTCGATGAGAACCTTGCAATGATTCGCGACTCTGTTACTCACCTTCGCCAAGAAGGCCAGCGCGTATTTCTTGATGCAGAACACTTCTTTGATGGCTATCGCGCTAATCGCGCATATGCTCTTGAAGTTATTCGCGTTGCGATGGAGGCCGGTGCTGATGTTGCAGCGCTATGCGATACCAACGGCGGAATGTTGCCGGATGAAATTGCTGATGTCGTTCACGATGTTTTAGGTGCAACCTCTGCCCGTCTTGGAATTCACTGCCACAACGACACAGGATGCGCAGTAGCAAACTCAATGGCAGCAGTTGCAGCGGGTGCTACCCACGTTCAAGGAACTCTCAATGGATATGGTGAGCGCACAGGAAATGCTGACCTTGTCACCATTATTGCTAACTTAGAATTGAAGAAGAAGAAGGACGTTCTGCCACAGAATGCGCTGCGCGAGGCATTTCGCATCTCACATGCAGTTGCTGAAGTGACCAATATTTCTCCTTCTCCTCGTCAGCCATACACAGGTGTGTCAGCCTTTGCCCATAAGGCAGGCCTTCACGCATCTGCAATCAAGGTAGATCCATCGCTCTATCAGCATGAAGATCCTGAATCTGTTGGAAACGATATGCGCATGCTTGTCTCTGATATGGCAGGTCGTGCATCTATCGAACTTAAATCAGTTGAACTAGGCATTGATCTCAAGGGTGATAGGGAACTGATTGGTCGTGTTGTCGATCGCGTGAAAGAGATGGAATCACGCGGCTTTACCTTTGAAGCAGCCGATGCATCATTTGAACTTCTTCTGCGCGAGGAAGCAACAGGCAAGCGTCCATCATTTTTCACCATCGATCATTGGCTCACCACAACTGAGCGCGGTGCAAAGAATTCAATCATTACAAAGGCAGAGGTAACTGTTACTGCGCAAGGTAAAGAGATCACCTGCTCTGGAGAAGGAAATGGTCCGGTTAACGCATTTGATAATGCGCTGCGTGATGGACTCAACCAGCTCTACCCAGAACTGGCTGCACTTGAACTTACCGATTACAAGGTTCGCATCCTCGAAGGTCGCCTTGGCACAGGGGCCATCACCCGCGTTCTTGTTGAGACTTCAGATGGCAAGGGCGAGTGGAATACCGTTGGCGTTCACGAGAACGTTATTGCGGCTTCAGCCATGGCGCTAGAAGATGCTCTCACATTCGGACTTTTGCGACAGGGCCGCAAACCCGAATAAGTTCTTCCATTTTCACCAGCGCCTGATATATATTTTTTCTCATGCGCACGAAGACTGTGGGTAGGAGATATACCCAAGAAGAGTCTGCTGAGTGGCTTGCGCAAAGACTCGTTAAGTTAGATATCACCACATATGAGGATTTTGCCGCCTTAGTGGGAATTGATCGTGGAACTATTTCACGTTACTTCAGACAAGAACGCAGACCATCTATTGATGCAATTGCACCGATGTGTGAGGTTTTAGAAGTTTCACCAGAGACTCTACTTATCGCTCTGGGTGCTATCGATAAGAAGTAGCTAAAAGAGATTGTGCGTTAGCGCAGATCTATATAGAAATCTGTGCTGCCTGGGATCGGCGTGAAGACTCTCTTAGTCTCATCATCTGCCCAGAGTAAAAATGCGATATCTCGCTCACCTGGTTCGAACTGATCTCCAATGAACCCTTCAATATCTTCAAATGATAATTCTGTGTTGATATTGAGAATGACCGACCCATCGAGTTCTCGGCTCAGTGAGGGAATCGCGATGGAATCGGAGACTCGAATGCGCATGCCTGCACCGTATCGCCTTTGATGCGTATCCGCATCAAAGTCAGACGGGGGTATCGAGAGGGTGTGGATATATTCTTTAACCATGTCATCCTTTGAGAACGTGCAGGTGGAATACACCCGCTACCTTGAAAAGGAACGCAATCTCTCTGAGCATACGATTCGCGCTTACTTGGGAGATCTTGAAAGTTTCCTGAGCCACCTTGAAATGCAGAAAGTTGATGATGTCGCATCGATCACCATTGCGCATATACGTTCTTGGCTAGCTAATCAGCAGGTTAAAGGGGGAGCGCGCACAACGCTCTCACGTAGGGCAGTCTCTATTCGCCTCTTCACCAAGTGGGCAACGAAAAAGGGATATCTGAATAAGGATGTAGGGGCAACCCTTGCAACACCTAAAGGACATAGAACCCTGCCTGAAGTCTTATCTGTTGTAGATGCATCTACTGCGATGGATTCACTTGCTACGCGTGTTGCCGAGGAAGAGACTCCACTTTCAAAGCGTGATTGCGCAATCGTTGAAGTGCTCTATGCATCCGGTGCCCGCGTCTCAGAACTTTGTGGCCTGGATCTTGATGATGTTGATTACAACCGCAACACCATTCGCGTATTAGGTAAGGGAAATAAGGAGCGCACGATTCCTTTGGGCGGACCTGCGATTAAAGCTCTCAATGATTGGCTCAAGAATGGGCGACCAACAGTTGCAACAGATAAATCTGCTCGCGCAGTTTTCTTAGGTTCGCGCGGCGGTCGCATTGATCAGCGCACAGTGCGCACAGTTGTCTATGAAGCTCTCTCTGCGTTAGAAGGAGTGGAGCGAATGGGACCACATGCTCTGCGCCATTCGGCAGCGACTCATCTTCTTGAAGGGGGCGCAGACCTTCGCACCGTTCAAGAAATTCTGGGCCATGCATCCCTTGCCACAACCCAGATCTACACCCATGTGTCGACAGAGAGATTGCAAAAGGCCTTTAAACAAGCGCATCCTCGCGCTTAGGTCACGTTTTTCGGGTGGATTTTGCACCCCCCAGCGGCAGGTAAGATTTGCCCTGCATCAATCGCGAGATTGATGACATCTCAGCATCTATGTATGAACTGCATTGCAGGGAATACAAGCCACTTCGGTCCGCATAGAAATTAGCGGTCGGCGTTGTAGGTGCGACGGTCTTAGTAAATTGCTAAGACATTAACCGAGCAGGTTTTTTAGTGCTGCGCACAAAAAACCTAAGAAGGAGCGTGCCGTCATGGCAGTAGTAACAATGCGCGAACTCCTC
>WLJF01000122.1 GCA_009701945.1 Actinomycetota bacterium | reverse complement strand
GGTGATTCTTCTTCAGGTTCGAAGGCAATGAGTGCAACATGATCTGCTGTGTCGATATCGCGGTATGTCGTAGATGATCCAGCAACGTGTGCTGCAAGGAAGTCGCGCTCTTCATCAGATGTAACACGAGCACGGTAATCAATATCGTTTGTGCCGAGTGCAATACGTGCAAATTTTGAATAGCCATAAGCATCTTCAGTTGTGACGCGACCGCCAGTAAGTACTGCGGCACGCTTTCCTTTAAGACCAGCAGCTGCTGCAGCTAGCGCTTCAGGCCATGATGCTTGTACGAGTTCACCGGATGAGTTACGAACAAGAGGGTGTGTAAGGCGATCAAGGGAAGTCACATATTTAAATGCCCAGCGTCCCTTATCGCAATTCCACTCTTCATTAACTGATGGGTCATCGCCAGCAAGACGACGAAGAGTTTTTCCACGACGAACATCGGTGCGCATATCGCACCCTGATGCGCAGTGCTCGCAAGCAGATGGTGTTGAAACTAAATCGAATGGGCGAGCACGGAATCGGTATGAAGCGCCAGTAAGTGCGCCCACTGGACAGATCTGCACAGTATTTCCTGAGAAGTAGGATTTAAATGGATCGTTCTCATAAATTCCAACTTGCTGCAGAGCGCCACGTTCATTCAAAGTAATAAACGGGTCAGAGGCAATCTGTTCTGAAAAGCGCGTGCAACGAGCACATAAAACACAGCGTTCACGATCGAGAAGAACAGATGATGAAATATTGATTGGCTTCTCAAAGGTGCGCTTGTATCCATCTAGGCGTGCATCGGGGCGACCATTGCTCATCGCCTGGTTCTGCAACGGGCATTCCCCACCCTTATCGCAGACTGGGCAATCAAGTGGGTGGTTACCAAGCAATAACTCCATCACGCCTTTCTGCGCCTTATCGGCAACAGGTGATGTCAGCTGAGTTTTAACAATCATGTTGGGTTCAACAGGAATGGTGCAGGAAGCTTGTGGCTTTGGAAATGCGCGACCATTGATTTCAACATCGACTAGACATTGACGACATGCACCAACTGGATCAAGAAGTGGGTGATCACAGAAACGTGGAATCTGAATTCCAAGCTTCTCTGCTGCACGAATGATGAGTGTTCCCTTTGGAACGGATACTTCGAAACCATCGATAACAACGGTGATGAGTTCAACTGCAACTGCAGAATCTTGAGTTGTTGTCATTACTTCACCGCCCCTGCAAAGAGTGTGGACTTCACTGGATCGAATGGGCATGCACCGTTTGTGACGTGTGCGATGTATTCGTCGCGGAAGTACTTGATGGAAGATGTAATAGGAGAGGTTGCACCATCACCGAGTGCGCAGAATGAGCGACCCATGATGTTGTCGCAGAGATCGAGAAGCTTCTCAAGATCGGCTTCTGTTCCTGTTCCATTTTCGAGATCGCGCAGAATTTGTACCAACCACCAAGTGCCTTCACGACATGGTGTGCACTTACCGCATGACTCGTGCTTATAGAACTCAGTCCAGCGAAGTACTGCGCGAACAACGCATGTTGTTTCGTCAAAAATTTGCAGAGCCTTTGTTCCAAGCATGGAACCGGCTGCAGCAACACCCTCGTAATCAAGTGGAGTATCAAGGTGAGCATCAGTAAAGAGTGGAGTTGAAGATCCACCCGGTGTCCAGAACTTGAGCTGATGACCTGTGCGAACTCCGCCTGCGAGTTCAAGAATTTCACGAAGAGTAATTCCAAGTGGTGCTTCAAATTGTCCTGGGTTATTTACATGTCCTGAGAGTGAGTAAAGAGTTGCACCCTTTGACTTCTCTGTTCCCATTGATTGATACCACTCTGCGCCATTGTTGATGATGGCTGGAACGGATGAGATTGATTCGACGTTGTTCACAACTGTTGGGCGTGCATAGAGGCCTGCGATTGCAGGAAACGGTGGGCGAAGACGTGGTTGACCGCGGAAACCTTCGAGTGAATCAAGCAACGCTGTCTCTTCACCACAGATATATGCACCTGCTCCAATGTGAAGTGTGAGCTCAATTCCGTTACCGAGATGTCCTGCCTTATAGGCATCTGCAATTGCAGCATTCATGCGGCGCACAACATGTGTTACTTCACCGCGGATATAGATAAATGCATGCTTTGCACGGATTGCATGGCAGGCGATGATGCAACCTTCAACGAGAACGTGTGGGTTAGCCAAGAGAAGTGGCATGTCCTTACATGTTCCTGGCTCTGATTCATCAGCGTTCACAACAAGATAGTGATCTTTATCGTCGCCCTGTGGGATAAAGCCCCACTTCATTCCAGTTGGGAAGCCTGCGCCACCGCGACCGCGAAGTCCTGAATCCTTCACCAGTTGAATCACTGCATCAGGATCCATTGCAAGAGCCTTCTTCGATGCTGTGTATCCACCATTACGTGTGTATGCCTCGATCGTAAAAGAATCTGGTTGATCCCAGTGTGCTGAAAGGACGGGAGTTAACTTTGACATTATTTACCTTCCTTCGAAAGCTTAAGTCCAAGAAGTGTTGGCTCTCCTGCTTGAACGCCTTCTCGGGCAAGACCATCATCAAGACCTGCAAGAACAGCTGATGCCTCTTTGTAAGTAACAAGTTTGTTTGGTCCACGAGTTGGCGCTGGTGGATTTCCAGCACGAGCACCATCGACTAGTGACTTCGCAGATTCAACAGTCTGGTTGTCATAGAACTCCCAGTTAGCCATCACTACAGGTGCGTAATCACATGCTGCGTTGCACTCGATATGTTCGAGAGAAACTTTTCCATCTTCTGTAACGCCATCATTTTCAATACCAAGGTGCTCTTTCAGCGCTGAGAAGATTGCATCTCCGCCCATTACTGCGCACAGAGTATT
This sequence comes from Actinomycetota bacterium, assembly GCA_009701945.1. Lineage (GTDB taxonomy): Bacteria > Actinomycetota > Actinomycetes > Nanopelagicales > Nanopelagicaceae > Planktophila. The sequence goes on along the minus strand of WLJF01000122.1, from coordinate 354 downwards.
GGTGCAGACACCTACGTGGTACTCACCTACTGGCTTGCGCTTGTATTGGGTGTAGAAAGTTGCAACTGCGGATACTTCAGCTGTTTCAATTTCGAGAAGTTCAGAGATTGTTTCGATGCCTTCATGTGTGACATAGCCAGATACTGATTGCACATAGTGAAGTAAAGGCATGATGGCAGAACGACTACGTGGGTAGCGTTTGATAATTGTCTGCATGAGGTCGCGATCTAGAGTCATCGGTCAACGCCTCCCATAACTGGATCGATAGATGCAACAGCGCCGATAATGTCAGCGACCATTCCACCCTCACTCATTGCAGATGTTGATTGCAAGTTATTAAAGGAAGGTTCGCGG
>WLJF01000121.1 GCA_009701945.1 Actinomycetota bacterium | reverse complement strand
TGTGCGGCCACCTGTGCCTCCAGCACCATCTACTGTCGACTTCTTCCAAACCTTTCCATCCCATATTGCAATCTTTAAAATTCCGCTCTTTGAATCTGTATAAGCAATAAGTGGCTTGCCATTAAAGATTGTGCTGGTCACATGTTTGGCATCTGCATTCTGGTCAATTACAAATCTCTTCCAACCAACTTGTGGCGTTATTGGCGCGGTGATGACAGCATCTGAAGTTCCATTGGTGTTGGAGGCAACGATGCTAAAGCTATAACTGGTTCCATTCTTGAGACCTGTGAAGGTAATGGGCGACTCTGTTGAGCTCTTTACCTGATCTGTCTTGAGATTACGCACTGAGTAGCTAGTGATCTGTGCTGTTCGCGCATTTGCTGGTGGATCAAAGGTAATAATGGCTGAGCTATCAGCGATGATGGCAGCAGCGTTGCGCACTACTTGTGGCACACCAACTGCTACACCCACAGGTGGTTTACGGCGTAGATCTTCCATCATTGCAAGTAGAAGAGAACCTGGTTCTCTAAAGATTTCACCTGCATCAAGATTGGGAGTCATAATCGAATTCGCACCAAGATTTGAATATGTAGCTTCATCGAGGTGGCTAACAGATGAGCCTTCTTCATAGCGCGCTGGCGTGTAGAGAATTGGTTTCTGTCCACCATTAGCTGCCATTCCCAGTGGACCAGCCCAGACAAGTGTTGATGTCAGCGCCTTACCAAGTTCAATTGATGGAGATGGAAGATCTGAAAGACGGCGACCATCGGGAAGTTGGGCATAAGCGTTATAAGGAGTTGGTTGTTCGATAGTTCCATAACCAAAGAATTGATCATAAGAATCAGTAGATAAGAATCCTAAACCGTGACCCATTTCGTGGAGAAAGACTGATTGGAGGTCATATTCATTTGCACGTGGGGCTCCATCATTGCGTGTGTTCCAGTTAGCAACAGAGTTGACTTGAATAACCATCTCTGGAGTTTGAGGATCTAAATCTTTTCCAGCTAAGGCATTGGCAAGAGCTGATGGATACCAAAGACTTTGATCGGGTGCACCATCAAATCCAGAATAGTAATTTCCAGGACGTGCGCTACCGAGAACTCCGATAGAGGCTGAGCGTCCCCATGATGCTTCAATTGTGATGGGAGCATCGGATGAAAAATTCGCTGCCCAGATATCTACCGCTGCTTGGAAATCTCTCTTTGCCCATTCTGGAAAGTTCTTGTAGTTCACAACAAACTTAGATTTCTGTTCTAAGTAAGCAACTTTAGGTGGTCGAGTTTGTGTGGTTCCAGTTGCCTTGCCTGCGTATGTGTAACCCCAGACAGTTGATGGAGCTACTTTGAAATTGGAGAGTGCAACAGATTGCGTTGGCAGAAGAAGTGAGGCAATGAGGCCTAAAACGAGGATGAAAGGTCCACTGCGTCTTATCTGGCCTCTCATAGCGGGTAACGCTATCAGGGTGCGAGAATGCAGTCATGGTTACCGTTTACTCCCGCCACGGCTGTCATCTGTGTGAAGATGCTGTGAAAACCTTAGAAAGCATGCGCGAAGAACTCGCATTTGAGATTGAGATTATCTATATCGATGGCAATCCGGAACTAGAAAAGCTATATGGAAATGAAGTTCCTGTGATTCACATCAATGGTGAACATCATGACTTCTATAAAATCGATCCAGAACGCTTTAGAACTTCCCTTGAAAAACATCGTCGGCATCAATAATTCGATACGAGTAACCCTGTTCAGCTAAGAAGCGCTGACGGTTCTGTGCAAAATCTTGATCGATAGTGTCACGTGAGACAACAGAGTAGAACTTAGCTCCACGCCCATCTGCCTTAGGTCGCAAGATGCGGCCCAGGCGTTGTGCTTCTTCTTGGCGTGAGCCAAATGCACCTGATACCTGAATTGCAATTGTGGCTTCAGGAAGATCGACAGAGAAGTTAGCAACCTTGGAAACGACTAGGCATGTGACTTCACCTGTGCGAAAAGCTGCAAAGAGACGTTCACGTTCCTTCTGTGGCGTATCGCCCTTAATGAGTGGAACACCGAGAGTTTCAGAGAGATCATCGAGTTGATCAATGTATTGACCAATAACAAGGACTTGTTCTCCTGCATGGTGGGCGACGAGTTCTTCAACAACATTTCGCTTCGTGCGCGTGGTTGCGCAGTATCGATAACGCTCTTCTGGTTCGGCAGTTGCATAAGACAGACGTTCTGCCTCTGTCAGGTTAACGCGCACTTCAATACATTCAGCAGGTGCGATATAGCCCTGCGCTTCAATCTCTTTCCATGGCACATCAAAACGCTTGGGGCCAATAAGTGAGAAGACTTCGCCTTCCATTCCATCTTCGCGCACAAGTGTTGCTGTCAGTCCTAAGCGACGACGAGATTGGATATCTGCAGTAAAGCGGAAGATGGGAGCAGGAAGTAGGTGTACTTCATCATAAATAATCAGTCCCCAGTCATGAGTATCGAAGAGATCAAGGTGGGCATAGACACCATTCTTCTTCTTAGTCATCACTTGGTATGTAGCGATAGTGACAGGGCGAATCTCTTTCTTAGCACCTGAATATTCACCAATCTCTTCATCAAGAAGAGTTGTGCGCTTGAGTAGCTCTTCACGCCATTGGCGAGCAGCGATTGTATTTGTCACAAGAATCAAGGTTGTTGCCTTTGCATGTGCCATTGCGGCCGCGCCAACAATCGTCTTTCCAGCACCGCACGGAAGCACAACAACACCAGAGCCACCATGCCAGAAACCTTCAGCAGCATGCTCTTGATATTGGCGAATCTTCCATCCATCTTGTTTGAGTGCGATGTCATGTGCTTGACCATCAACATAACCTGCGAAATCTTCTGCTGGCCAACCAAGACGAAGAAGTGATTGTTTAATCTGTCCACGTTGACTTGGGTGAACAGCAATCGTTTCTTTATCAATGCGAACTCCAAGGAGTGGAGCAATCTTCTTTGCACGGATTACTTCTTCCAGCACGCCTGTGTCAGTTGTAACAAGGATGAGTCCGTGGACGGGATCTGCTTCAAGGCGAAGGCGACCGTAACGAGACATAGTCTCTGCAACATCGACGAGTAATGAATGTGGGACTGCATACCGCGAATACTTAATAAGAGTGTCGATGACGAGCTCTGCATCGTGGCCTGCAGCACGTGCATTCCAAAGTCCTAGATTTGTCAGGCGATATGTGTGGATATGTTCAGGTGAACGCTCAAGTTCGGCAAAGGGAGCGATTGCGCG
>WLJF01000120.1 GCA_009701945.1 Actinomycetota bacterium | reverse complement strand
CTTGATCGCGCACCGGTGCAATTCAACGCTGGTGGTTTTCCTATGGTCGAATTTGATAAAGATGATGTGGAAGATATTGGGCTGCTCAAGCTCGACATCCTGGGCGTGAGGATGCAATCTGCGATTGCCCATGCCGTGCATGAAATCAAACGGGTGGAGGAAAAAGAGATTGATATCGATGCGGTGGCACTCGATGATGGTGATACTTATACGTTGATTCAATCAACGCGCACCTTAGGTATCTTTCAAGTCGAAAGCCCTGGACAGCGCGAACTCGTGGGAAAGTTAGAACCGCGCACCTTCAATGATTTGGTTATCGATATCTCACTCTTTCGGCCAGGGCCGGTCAAGAGCGACATGATTCGCCCATTTCTTGAAGCGCGCCATGGCTTTCGCCCAGCGCAGATCATTCACCCTGATTTGCTGCCGATCCTCTCTGAAACCGAAGGCGTTGTTGTCTTTCACGAACAGGTGATCTCGATTATCTCTGTGATGACAGGGATTTCACTTGCTGCAGCTGATGAAAAGCGCAGAGCGTTGGGGGATAAGGCTGGCCAACAAGAGGTCTGCGATTGGTTCTTTCCTGCGGCTACTGAACGTGGGTATGAACTTAAAGTCATTACTGAGATCTGGGATGTTCTGCGCGCCTTTGCATCCTTTGGTTTCTGTAAGGCACATGCTACTGCCTTTGCCCTGCCTACATATCAATCGGCATGGCTTAAGACTCATCACCCTGCAGCTTTTATCGCAGGGATATTGACCCATGATCCTGGGATGTATCCCAAGCGGTTGTTGCTCGATGAAGCGCGACAGATAGGTGTGGGTATTGCACCCCTTGATATCAATAGATCATCTGCTGACTATCGCATCGAGCGCACGCTCGATGGCGATGCTGTGCGCATCGCTTTCTCAAGCGTTGCGTCAATATCAGAGAAAGAAATTACCTCGATCATTGCCGGCCAGCCCTATATCGATCTCGCAGATTTCTATCGTAGATCTGGTGCATCAACACCAGTGATTGAGAATCTGATTATGACGGGGGCATTTGATTCAGTGCATACCAATCAACGCGATCTGTTATTGCACTTTAGCGACCTGCAGAAATCACCGGTTGCGCACTTACCAGGATCACAGATGACCTTTGGTTTTGCTGCCCCCGCACTTGAAAGCAGTGGTCTGCAACCGTTGAATGTGGCCGAGAAGGTACGCAGTGAAGTTGAAAGGCTGGGCATGGATGTCACACAGCACATGCTCTCTTTCTATGCACCATTTCTCAATGCCATCGGCGCTGTCAAATCTTCTGACTTACTTTCGCATCGTTCCAAGTCATCAGTGCTTGTCGCAGGAGTCAAAGTAGCTCTGCAGACTCCGCCGGTGCGTTCAGGTCGCCGCGTTATCTTCTTAACTCTCGATGATGGTTATGGCTGTAGCGATTCAACATTCTTTCCTGATGCACAAGTCGATCATGCATCAACGCTCTATGCGACATCACTTCTCTTGGTGCGCGGTGAAACCCGTCGCACGGGTGCTCGCGGTATCTCTATCCGCGCAACAGCAGTGTGGGACTTGCGCTTGGCTTACGAAAAATGGCGTAGCCAAGCAGATAGTGTGGCGATATGAGTATCGATGAGGCACAGGAATCCACCATCCTGCATGTCGATATGGATGCCTTCTATGCATCGGTCGCCGAACTCGATAACCCGCAATATAAAGGTAAGGCACTTGTTGTGGGAGCTGGTGTGCGAGGAGTTGTTCTCTCTGCAAACTATGAAGCGCGCAAATTTGGCATTAGGGCTGCAATGCCTGTGGGGCGTGCCAAGCGGATGGCACCCCATGCAATCTTTATCCCACCAGAGCACCATCGATACTCTGAAATTTCAGAGCGCGTGATGGCAATTTTTAACTCCTACACACCGCTTGTCGAACCCATCTCATTGGATGAAGCATTCCTCGATGTCACAGGTTCACAGAAGCTATTTGGCACAGGGCGTGAGATTGCAGCTCTGATTCGCACGCAGGTGGAGAAAGAGGAAGGCATTACCTGCTCAGTCGGAATTGCACCTTCTAAGTTCATCGCAAAGCTTGCATCTCAACATTGCAAACCTAATGGGATGTTGGAAATCAAATCTGATCGCATCCTTGAATTTCTTCATCCACTTCCTGTGCGCGCTATCTGGGGAGTCGGGCCAAAGACTGCCGAGTCCCTTGATCGCTTAGGACTTCATACCGTTGCCGATATCGCCAATACTCCGCGCTCCACACTTATTCGAGCACTGGGGGATGCAACCGGTGAATCACTCTATGAACTTGCATGGGGGCGTGATTACCGAGATGTGGTGGTCAATGAACCGGAGAAAAGTATTGGTAATGAAGAGACATTCTCACGAGATATTGATTCACCAGAGGAGATCTTGCGCGAATTCCTGCGGATGAGCGAGAAGGCCACAGCTCGCCTGCGCGATGCCAACCTCTTTGCAAAGACGATTACTATCAAAATTAAGTTTGCAGATTTCTCATCGATTACGAGATCTAAGACTCTGCCACTTGCCATCGATAGTACGCACCAGACATATGAAGTGGTGAAGAAGTTATATCTTGCACTTCGTAACGATGGTGCCCGTATTCGATTAGTCGGCGTCTCTTTAAGTAATTTGCAGGAGGATGTGCCGGTCCAACTTGAACTGGGGGCCCGCGAACGTGGGTGGCGCGAGGCAGATAGCGCTATAGATAAGGCAACTGCCCGTTTTGGGCGGGCTAGTGTGCGCCCAGGACGCTTGATTAAGCCTGAAAAAGAGCAGGAGAGCGAGTAAGTAGCGCGTATGTAGGAACTGTTCTATTCTGACGGTATGGCACTCTCTGATCGCGAACGTCGCTTACTGGCTGAGATGGAAGAAGCTCTAGCCACAGATGATCCACGCCTTCAATCACGCCTAGCGGGCAGCACTATGACCCAATCTCGCCCTCGAATTCTCCTGGGGGTAAGCCTGACGTTAGGTGGAATCGCAGTGATCTTCGCAGGGCTTATCTCAAAGACCACACCTATCGGAGTAGTGGGCTTCCTCGTTGCTCTCGCAGGCGTTCTCGCTCTCATACGCTCCATAGGGGCGCCTTCCATGCGCACACCACGCACAAAGGGAGCCCGTAAATCACTCGGCGCTCGCCTGGAAGAACGCTGGGATCGTCGTAACTTCGAGTAAGTAAGCCTTATCCATCAGCCCTGGCCCTACGGTCGGGGCTTTTTTGCGCCCAAAAATAGGGGTGGAAAGGGTGGGGAGAGGTGG
>WLJF01000012.1 GCA_009701945.1 Actinomycetota bacterium | reverse complement strand
TACTCATCAAATGTAATTTCATCATTTATCTACTACCACCAACAGATGTTGGACTTTCATACAGGGTTAAATGAAAAACACACCTACCAAGCAAATCCCTGGAGTTGGCTTGTGATGGGACGACCAACTTCCTTCTATTACGAATCACCGAAAGGGTGTGGCGCCGACAGCTGTTCACAAGAAATCCTTGCTTTGGGAACACCGCTGTTGTGGTGGCTCGGAACGATTGCAGTAGTAGTTGTATTTGGATTATGGACACGCAGTATTGCAAAGCGCAGATTAGATCCTGCTCTCACAGTCATAGTCACAGGCATTACTGCAGGTTATCTGCCGTGGTTCTTCTTCCAGCAGCGCACAGTGTTTACCTTCTATGCGATTGTCTTTGAGCCATTTCTCATTCTCGCCATTGTTTATTGCACGCGTTCAATACTCACTAATTACGGACGTGTGGGAGAAATCGTTGTTATTGGGGTATTTATCGCGCTCTTCTTTAACTTCTTATACTTCTTACCACTCTATATGGGCGATCTCATTACCTATGACGCATGGCATGCGCGTATGTGGTTTGCGAGCTGGATTTAATTATTCGTTTGCAGCGCGCATTTCGCGAAGTCGCTGCACCGCTTCATCAGCAAGCTGTTGATCAAATACTTCATCGCGTGAAGGAGCTGCAGCAGCAAGTGCTTCACGTTCCAAACGCTCTTGTTCATCTGTCCACTTACCTGGTTCTGTCAGATCAATAATGCGCTTTGCCTGAACAGCCTTTGGCGCGTTCACATATGTTGGAACTGGAATCTCATTTGGCTGCCACTCAGCACGAGATTGCGCAGTTCCTTTTGGTAGAAGTGTGACGCCTGTGAGTTCGCGCTCTGACAATGGAATCCAGTGATCCTGATTAACTTTGATTTCACTCTGTGATTTTGTTGAAAGTACTTCAGCAAGATTTGTATGTGAAACTCCTTCAGTGGTGCGATGCAGTTGATCGACACGTCGACGCGTGATGCGATCACTATTCTCTTGGCGACGAACATGCGCGATGTAAAGAACTAGACCTGTAACAGGGATAGCGATTGCGATGTATGTAAATGTCTGCATGATTGCACCTGCCGTTGTGAGGATAAGTGTTGTAGTGATAAGTGAAAAGATAATTCTGCGTCGCATTAGTTGTTGTGCAACTCGTCCTGCGCGATCAACATCTGTATAAATTGGCCCAGAGCCAATTTGTGCTCCTGGTGTTGAACTTGCAACAACTCTCAGTGCGCTCTTGTAGCGTTCGACGCTCTTTCCTGAGAATTCATTCTTGTTATGTACCCAGCGTGGCAGAAAATAGGCAACCCACATGCCAATAATTGCTAGATAGATAATTCCTGAAGCCATGATGGGTAAAGGTTAGACGCGAGCGTGCTTAACTCTGTGGATTTCAAGGGGGGTTTACTGGATTAATTCATTGTTCTTAACGAAGGATAAATGGTCTCTCCATGCACCATCGATATGTAAAAAGGCCTTCCTTTCGCCTTCGAGAACATATCCAGCTTTCTCAGCCACTCTGCAGGAGGCAGCATTTTCAGGGCGCACATTAATCTCTATGCGATGCAGCCCTAATTGAGAGAATCCAAAAGCAGTGACCAGCTTTACCGCCTGCGTAGTAAAGCCGCGATTGGCATAGTTTCGATCAATCCAATAACCGATATGTGCTCCGCGCAGTGCGCCATGCATAACTCCGCCCATTGTTATCTGGCCGATCAGATTGTGGCCGTTCCAGATGAGAAATGAGTAAGAGCGCCCAGCACGAGCCTCGCGATGAAGTAGATGGACCATTTCAAAGTACGAAGGTCGACTCTGATTCTCATATGCAGGTGAATCGTGAGGGACGAAAGGAAGCGTTGCCTCCCAAGGAGTTAGCCACTCCTTATTTTCTGCACGGACGTTATTCCATGCTGAGCGATCGCGATAACGGGCCGGGCGAAGAAGGATCTCATCACCATAAAGCGTTATCGGCCACATCAGATCACCTCACTTGCTTAGAGATAGCGTCGCTCAAGAACTACGACAGTGACCTGCGCACCTGCAGACAAACTTGTTTCACCCTCAGGAACTGCAATAAAGCAATTAGCATCTGACAGCGTTGCCTGTTCATCTTGAGAACTCAGCGGTGCCACAGACTTTCCATCTTCACTCAAAATTGCTCGCACATAAGAACGGTAACCACCTGAAGATGTCAGCGCCTTCTCAAGTTTTGCCTTCACTGATGGACGGTGAATATTTGCAGTCCCAAGCATTGTGCGAATCATGGGGCGGATAAGAAGTTCAAATGAAATGTAGGCAGCAATAGGATCACCAGGAAGGGTGACAACGGGCGTCTTATCGGGACCGATAGTTCCAAAGTTATGGCGCCCGCTAGATTCGATAGAGATCTCAACGGTTTTGATCTCACCTATCTTCTCCAATGTGCGAGTAATCAAATCGAAAGAATCATCATGGCGTTCACCGCTAATAATGATGAGGTCTGCTCGCACTAGCTGATCTTCAATCACGCTCTGCAGCTGTGACTCATCATCTGGAATGGAGTGAACTCGATAAGCAACAGCTCCCACTTCACGCACAGCGGTGGTGAGTAACCAAGAATTCGTTTCATACTCTTCATCGGCCTTAAGTGGGATGCCAGGTTCAACAAGGTCAGGTCCAGCTGAAATCACAACAACGCGGGGATGCGGACGAGTAGGAAGATGATCAAGACCAATCGATGCGGCCAATCCAATCTGAGTCGAACGAATACGACTACCGGCCTTCATGACAAGGCGTTCGCCCGCGTAGATATCTTCCGCAAGGGTTGCATCATGCGCATCAAGCAAAGGCATATCAAATGGTTCAAGAGGGCGGCATAGATCAAGAAGAGAGGTAAGTACTTCGTCTACACGCACACGTTCTGACATAATCACTAACCTTACTTGTACATCACTTACTACTAGGGGATTTCAATGGGTATCAGCGAAGAAAAGTCAGCACTTCGCACTCGATATCGTCATGAACGTAATGAGCGTTACATAGAACACAGCTTTGAATTTCTGGCCACATCCCCTGAGTTTTCACAGGCAAAAACAATCGCAAGTTATTTGTCTTATGGCGATGAGCCTGATACATCTGCACTGAATAAGGCTCTCATCGCAGCAGGAAAAACTCTCTTACTTCCCAGAATAAATGGTGACCAACTCGATTGGGTTACGTGGGATGGATCTGCATCTAACCTCGTAGCGAATAAGAAGATCCTTGAACCAGTGGGTGATGTTTTCACCGATCTTGCATCTATTGAAGTTGTCATCGTTCCCGCACTACGCATTGATCGCAGTGGTTATCGATTAGGCCAAGGTGGTGGTTATTACGACCGCGCTCTACCGAAACTTCGCGCGTGGTCTATTGGCTTGATTCACCCTGATGAAATATCTAGTGAGGATATACCTCGCGAAGAGTGGGATCAACCGCTCAATGCAGCAGCAACTCCAGATCTAGTTCTGCGCTTTCGAAAGTAGTTACTAAGGAAGATTGCGTGCAATCACAATGCGCTGAATCTGATTTGTTCCCTCATATATCTGGGTAAGTTTTGCATCGCGCATCATTCGCTCAACTGGATAATCTGATACATATCCATACCCACCCAATATCTGCACAGCATCAGTCGTGACCTTCATTGCCACATCTGTTGCATATGTCTTGCTCACTGCAGAGAAGAACTTCAGATCCTTATCTTCCCGCTCACTCTTGGCGGCTGCTGCATAGGTGATCTGGCGCGCTGTCTCAACGGCTATAGCCATATCTGCCAACATAAACTGAACACCTTGGAAATCAAAGATCTCTTTGCCAAATTGCTTACGCTCATGTGAATACTTCTTTGCAGTATCTAGAGCACCTTGTGCAATACCTAGCGCTTGGGCAGCGATGGTGATGCGTGTGTGATCGAGGGTATCCATAGCAAGTGAAAAACCTTTACCTACTTCACTAATGCGTCGGTCATCGCCGATACTCACATTGTCAAAATAGACCTCGCGAGTAGGTGATCCACGAAAGCCCATCTTCTTCTCTGGTGCACCAAATGAAACTCCTGCATCAGATTTCTCCACAATAAATGCGGTGATTCCCTTGGATCCAAGAGACGGATCAGTCTGAGCAATTACGGTATAGAACTGGGATTCTCCTGCATTTGAAATCCACTTCTTACTTCCATTGATTACCCATCCATCGCCCTTGCGTTCTGCTTTTGTCTTAAGAGAGGCGGCGTCAGAGCCTGCTTCAGATTCTGAGAGACAGTAAGAAAATCCTTGTCCTTGCGCAAGCGGGCGAAGCCAACGTTCTTTCTGTTCCTTACTTCCACCAAGAATAAGTGGGAGTGAGCCCAGTTTATTGACTGCAGGGATAAGTGATGACGATGCACACACGCGTGCTACTTCTTCGATAATGATGCAAGTTGCGAGAGCATCAGCACCATCGCCACCAAACTCAGTTGGCACGTGTGCTGCAAAGAGCCCTGCTTTTGTTAAAGCGTTGTGTGCTTCTTGTGGATAGCGATGATCCTCATCAACAGCATGTGCGTGTGGTGCAATCTCTTTCTCAGAGAGTGAACGCACTGAGTCGCGAAGATCGTTGTACTCAGATGGCAAAGTAAAGATGTTCTCTAAACTCATGACTGACCTTCTCTCTTATCCCGGCTCTGCAATTGGCTCAAGTAGTTATTGTATTGAGCAAGCTCATCAGGTTCACCCATGGCGGCCATGCGCGCTTCATTACGATCGATGCGCTTTGCCTCGCGTGAGTCATCGCGCATCCATTGAATAAAGGTGGCGATCAGCGCCAAGATAATGGGAACTTCACCCATCCCCCATGCAATCGCACCTGCTGCATGTTGGTCTGCCAATAAATCACCAAGCCATGGAGTTCTCAATGAACCGTAATAACCCTGGTCAATGAGCGTAGTTGTCGCAAGAAGTGCGATGGCAAAGAAGGCATGAATGCTCATTGCTGCAAAGAGAATAACGATGCGCACTATGTGTGGAATCTTTCGAGGATTTGGATCGATTCCAATAATGACATGGAAGAAAAGGAAGCCAGCTAAGAGAAAGTGAACGTTCATAAAGAGGTGTCCCACATGGGACTGCATCAAATTACCAAAAAGGTCGGTGAAGTAGAGAACGAAGAGTGAGCCATCAAAGAGCGCGAGGGCTGTAATTGGGTTGGTAAGCACCACTGAATATCGGGAGTGCAAGAAAGCAATGAGCATTCCGCGAACTCCACGCTCATCTGAAGTGCGTCCTTGTGGAAGTGTGCGAAGTGCCAAAGTGATGGGCGCCCCAAGAACTAAACCAATAGGTGCAACCATGCCTATGACCATGTGAGCAATCATGTGATATTCAAATGAAAAGAGTGCATAAACACCAAGTCCACCACTTGTTGCAAAATCAAGTACCGCAATGCCTAGCGCAAATGCAATGGTGCGACCGACAGGCCAAGAGTCACCACGTTTTTTCAAGATGACAACACCCTTTATATAGAGCGCAACCAGAGTGATCAAAATTCCAATAATGAGTGCGTCAGGATTATAAAGAGTCAGTATCCGCATCAGGTTCGGAGCCTGTGGTGTTGGATAACCAACAATAGAAAGCGCTGCGTTAAATGGTTGCTCTTTCCCCGCAGGTGGCTGAGATCCCGATAACCAACTACCGAGAACAACTACTGCGCCCATGATGAAGGCTTCCACCACGATTACTCGGGATAGAAGGTTCCATCCAGTTTTATCACCTTGTGCAAGGGATTTTCTATTGCGGAAACCAATAATGAGGAGAACCAGGGTGAGGAGTGCTTTTGCAATAACGATGCGCGCATAGGAAGAAGACCACGCGGATGCAAAGTTGAGTCGTGTCCAAGCATTGATGAGCCCACTTGCTACCACTGCAATTGCAGCCCAGAGAGCTAACTGGCTAAATCGAGGGAGCGCTACTTTGCGATCTGAATCGTTGAGCAGAACGAGTGCAAAAACTCCGCCAACCCATAGTGAGAGGGCAACAACGTGGATGACAAGGGATCCGATAGCTAAAGAGTGCGATCCACTTGATGCTGAGTGACTTTGAAAGACTGGTGAAACAAGTGCAAGTAGTGAAATTCCAAGAAGAACAGTTGCAGGCAATACTCGCCTAAGAAAGGTAAGGCTGATGAAAACTACGCCTGCAAGGAAAGTTTGAATTGCAAGGAATCTGCCAAGATCAATCTGGCGCACAAATGAACTTAGCGTTGTTGGATCGAGTGCGGAGCCAAGAGAAGTTCCTAAAATATTGGCTAAGGTGAGGATGATTTGAAGAGCGCTGGTAAGAAACCAGACTCCAGCAAGGACTCTGCCTATATTGCGAAGTCGAAGTGCGTTCTCTTGTAATTCACCTTCTCGCTCGACCAAGAAAAATGAAAGCGAAAGCAATACGCCAACAAGGCTAAAGGCTGCAAAGATTGAGATTGATTTGTTGAATGTGCCAAGGGCACTTACCAACGGATCAACAGCAGTCAGATTTCCTGACAGGAGATTCATCGGTCGCGATAGAGCTTTCGGGCATAGAGAGAAAGAGCAATAGTTACAACAATTGCTGCAGCGAGAAGTCCGAGAACAAAGATTGTTGTTCCAAGGTTATTTCCTGATGGAGTTGGTGCAGTTGTGGGTTGCGGAGCAGAAGTTGCAATTACGGTTGGCTCGGCGAAATTGAAGGTAAATTTTCCAACAAGTGGTACATCATTTTCGGCGAGCAATGAATAGTTGACTGTATAGATACCTGTCTTCACTAATTGCTTCAAACCAATAACAGCATTAACTCCATCGATGGTGAGAGCACCATCATCGACGCGAACACCTGTTGGATCCGTAACTGAGATTTCATTTCCTGCATCCATAAGAGCAACTTCAGTAGTGACCGTGATTGCACTTGGTGCACTCTGGAGTGTGGCACCAGAGGTCGGCGAGGTAGCAACGAGAGTATTTGAGAAGGCAGCTACTGGTGTGAAGAGAATTGCTCCTACAACCATTGCAATAGCACTGAACTTCTTCATTGCTTCATACTCCTCTTTTATATTGCCAAATATGCTCAGAACCCGTGCGGATTCGCGCCTATCGTCTCACTTCTTTAGACTTAGGCATAGATACCCGAGAAGAGAAAGGTCACACATTGCCTACATATCAATATGCATGCACCGCATGTGACCATGCTTTCGAGGCTTTCCAGTCGTTCTCAGAATCCCCACTTACCGAATGCCCTGAATGCAAGGGTGAAGTTCGTAAGGTGTATTCGACCGTCGGAGTTGTCTTTAAAGGATCTGGTTTCTACAAAACAGATTCTGTTACAAAACCTGCAGCGAAAACTGAATAAAAGTTAGCCGTGGTGTGGGGGCTTATCGCCCTTAATCTCTTCTTCTCGCTTTTTATCTTCCTTCTGATCTTCACGAGGGTCGCGCTCATCATCAGGTGTTGTAGGAAACACATCGCTCATGGCTTCTACTTCCTAATTCCGAGTGCAATTTCTAGACCGTCAAGAACTGCATCGAAATTCTCAGATTCCAGGTGGCCAGCAACAATTAAGCTTGTCGCTCCATGGACTGTAGACCATGAGAGAAGTTCTCCGTAAGGGCGCATCTTCTTATCTATTGCACCTGATGTGAGTAGCTCATCTAGCGCCCGAGTCAGATTGATATATGCGCGAGATTCTTCGCGTGGCTGCTGTGATGCGGATTCGATCAAGCAGAAGTCGCTAAACATGAGATTGAACAGGTGTGGTTCACGCACTGCCCACTCGAAATAAGTTCTACCTAGAGTTCGAAATCTCTCCCGTGCGGCTTTTATGCCAGATCCAGAAATCTTGGCCAATTCACGTTCCTGATAATCGGCAAGCTCTTCAAAGAGTGAAAATCCAAGCGCACCTAAGAGAGAATCTCTATCGGGGAAATAGTGATAGGCCGCGCTTGGACTTACTCCAATTTCTTGGGCTACTTGTCGAAGCGAAAGATGTTCTACCCCATTGCGCTTAGTTAATTTACGCGCAGTCAAAATTAAAGCGCTCTCCAAGTCGCCGTGGTGATACTGGGCGCGCGCCTTGGCGGTGGTCATGCCACCAGTATCCCCCCAATCTTGACAATGTTCAAATAACCACGCTATTATCTGTACATTGTTCAGATAAGGGAGTTAATTCGTGTTTGAGAAACTTGGCCACTTCATGTACCACCGCCGTAAGGCTGCTGTAATCCTTTTCGTCATCGGAATCCTCGCAGCGGGTGGAATTGGATCCTCGGTCTTTAACCGACTTGATTCAGGTGGATATTCAAATCCGAATAGCGACTCATACAAGGTTTACACCTACATCAATGACACTCTCAAGATTACAGATCCAACAATTGTTGTCGTTGTTGATGCCGGTGACACCGAGATTACAGACCCTGCCGTAACTCAGCGCGCTCTTGCTCTTGAAGCAAAGATGGCAAAAGAAAATGGTGTCAGCAAGACTCTCTCTTATTGGAGCGCCGGCGGCGAGCAATCATTGAAATCTAAGGATGGCAAAGCCGGTTACATACTTGTATATAGCCAAGCTGATGCATTCTCTCCAGAGAGCGAAAAGCTAGGTGCATACTTCCAGGATCACTATGACGGCAAGGTTGAAGGATTCACTCTTTATTCAGGCGGAGTAGGCGTTGTTGGCAATGCAATTAACAAGAAGATTTCAAAGGATCTCGCGATCGCAGAAGCAATCTCTATCCCTGCAACTTTTATTCTCTTGGTCTTTGTATTTGGCGCAATGGTTGCCTCAGCTATGCCACTTGTAGTTGGAGTCTCAGCAATCCTTGGGGCTTTCTTTATTCTCTATCTCTTCACTCTCTTTACCGATGTCAGTATCTACGCGCTCAACCTCACGACAGGTATGGGCCTTGGACTAGGTATCGACTACGCACTCTTAATGGTTAACCGATTCCGCGAAGAGTTACATCACGGTAAAAATGTTGAAGATTCCATCATCACAACACTAAAGACTGCAGGGAAAACTGTCTTCTACTCAGGCCTTACAGTCTTTGTCACACTTCTTTCTCTCACCTTCTTCCCACTTCCATTCCTTAAATCATTTGGATATGCAGGTGTATCCGTTGTTGCTCTTGCAGTAGCCGGCGCACTTTTTGGACTTCCACCAATCTTGGCAATGGTTGGAAGCAAAATTGATAAAGGTGTTGTTCGTAAATCTGCCATAACTCCTAAAGAAGATGGTCGCTGGGCTCAGACAGCTCGCATGGTCATGCGTCGTCCCGTAGCAATTGTTCTTTTGGCGCTCATGGTCCTTGGAATTTTTGCAGCGCCGCTTAAGAACATCGCATTCTCTCAAGGAGATTCACGTATGTTGCCTGCAAGTAATGCTGCTGCAATTGCAACAGCTGTGCAGGCAGATCGCTTTGCTGGCCAAACAACTAACCCTGTTGAAATTATTGTTATGGGTGGCGCGGGCAAAGATGCAGAGATTGCTAGCTACGCTGCGAATCTTGCAAAGGTCGAAGGCATTGTTGCTGTAACCCCGCCTCAAACTTTCGGACAAGATATCCGCTTAGTTGCTTATGAATCCATGCTTCCGAGAACACCTGCGGCCCAGAAAATGATTCATGACATCCGCGATCTTGAGGCTCCTGAAGGAACGTTGGTTGGAGGCGTTGCCGCCGACTACACAGATTCACAAGATGGAATCTCCTCCACACTTCCTTGGGCTCTTGGGTGGATTGCACTCAGCGTCTTCGTCCTGATCTTCATCTTCACCGGATCAATCATCTTGCCTATTAAGGCTGTCTTGCTCAATGTTCTCTCCCTTGCAGCAACAATGGGAGTTCTCACGTGGGTATTCATCGACGGACATCTGCAATGGCTAGTTGGTTCATTTACGTTAACGGGAACTCTTGATACTTCGATTGTTATCTTGATTGCTGTAGTCGTCTTTGGGTTATCCATGGACTACGAACTCTTCTTGCTCTCACGTATTCGCGAAGAACATATGGCAGGCAAGAGCAACATTGAATCTGTTGCTACTGGACTTCAACGATCTGCAAGAATCATCACAGCGGCAGCTCTACTTCTTGCAGTTGTCTTCGCAGCCTTTATGACAAGTGGAGTCACATCGATTAAATCCATGGGATTTGGCGTTGCTCTTGCCGTGATTCTGGATGCAACAATCGTTCGCGCCCTGTTGGTACCTGCTTTGATGCGCCTCTTTGGTGAGCGCAACTGGTGGACACCTAAGTGGATGCAGCGATTTACCATTACTCACTAGTTCC
>WLJF01000119.1 GCA_009701945.1 Actinomycetota bacterium | reverse complement strand
TCTCAACACCGAGAGCTGGATCATAAACAGGTGATGTTCTACCCGAAGTGCTAACGAATTCAGCACCATTGATCCAGTGATTGACGATTGTGCTCATTTTTCCCCCTTGGAGTCAGAGCCCGATACTAGATGAGAACTTGCCCTACCTGTAAGTCACGCCTAGAATTTGAAATACTTAAGGGGAGTACCTAAATACAGCTACCTCGTCAATACGGTGTAAAAACCCGGGGCGCTGGCCGAGATTCGGTTAGGAAGACCTTGACCACGTTACTACTTACGCGAGTCAAGGAGAGAAGAATATGAACGTATCACTCACAGTCTGGTCGGTAACAATTGGCGTTATCGCCTTGTTACTCATTATTGATCTATTCACCGTCAGCGCTAAACCACATGAAGTGAAGTTTAAAGAAGCTGCCAGCTGGTCAATCTTCTATATCGGCATTGCAGTTGCCTTCGGAATTTGGGTCTTCCAACGCTATGGATCAGTCTCAGGAACAGAGTTCTTTGCTGCCTACCTCGTTGAGAAATCACTCTCTGTCGATAACCTCTTTGTATTTGTCATCATCCTTGCTCAATTTGCCGTCCCGAGTATCTACCACCAGCGTGTATTGCTCATTGGAGTGATGCTTGCTCTTGTTCTTCGAGGAATCTTTATCTCAGTGGGCGCTGCAGCACTTGCTGCCTTCTCCTTCACCTTCGTCATCTTTGGCGCAATCTTGATCTGGACAGGTGTTGGCTTGTTCTCGCACTGGGATGAAGATCCAGAACCAGGTGATAACGCAGTGGTCAAGCGCCTGCGCAAGAGAATCACCATGGTCGATGAATTCCATGGAACTAAGCTCTTCATCCGCCAGAACGGCAAGCGCGTTGCAACTCCTATGTTCTTAGTGATGATTGCAATCGGTTCCACAGATTTGCTCTTTGCTCTTGACTCTATTCCTGCGACTTTCGGGGTTACTTCTGAAACCTTCCTCGTATTTGCAGCTAATGCATTTGCACTCTTGGGTCTGCGTGCTCTCTATTTCCTTGTGAAAGGCCTGCTTGATCGCCTGATTTATCTATCTCTGGGCCTATCCATCATTTTGATGTTTATTGGCGTCAAGTTGATCATGACCTACCTTCACGAGGAATTCACTTCTATTCCTAAGATTTCGACACCTCTGGGCTTGGCAGTTATCGGTATCATTCTCGTTGTCTCAACTATTGCAAGCTTGGTAAAGACCAAGTCTGATCCAACTGCTAAGGCGCATGCTGGACGTGTCACAGGAAGCAAGGATGATGAAGGAAAAAATCACTAAGAGTTGGAAATCTCTTCCATCGGCGCTGAGAAAAACTATTGCGCTGGTTATTGGTTCCACTCTCATCATCACAGGGTTGCTTCTGATTGTGCTTCCTGGCCCATTCACAATGCCACTTCTGATTCTTGGTCTTGTAGTCCTCGCCCTTGAATTCGCATGGGCTGAAGCGATGCTTATTAAGGTAAGAGCGCAAGGCGCGAAGTTAAATCCCAAGAAGCTATTCGGCAAGAAAGAGCACTAGCCTTTCATCTATTATGTGAAGTATGAATCCGGCAGTCTCTGTTGAAGAGTTGGTTGAAGATCAATGGACTCGCTATCGCGACATTCGCCTTGCGGCCCTCGAAAGTGACGGACATGCATTTGGCGGAAATCTAGATTCAGAGAGGCTTTTTACTGAAAGCCAGTGGCGCGAAAAGGCACGTCAATACATCGCAGTCGTTGCCATCGTTGATGAAGAAGATATTGGCATGATGACTATTGAAAACCTCAGTGGTGATTTTGGTGCAACGTGCTGGGTCGGTAGCTGCTGGGTAGATCGTGAATTTAGACAGCATGGAGCACTTCGCGCACTCTTTGGCTATCTAGATCTTCACGCAGAGCATAGAGATTGGGCCACACAAGGCTTAGGTGTCTGGGTTGATAATGACATTGCTATTACAGCCTATGAAAAGTTGGGCTTTACACAGATGGGCGAGAAGCAGGAAAGTACGCGTAAACCTGGGATGTATTACCAGCGGATGCTGAGAAAAACGGTAGTTAATTAATACTTAGAGTTGAACTCGGTACTGACGTTTTCCAGATTCAAGAACATAGGTGTCATAGAGCTTTCGAGCTGTCTCATTATCTGCATCAGTATTCCAGTAAAGACGTGAGCATTGATTCTCTATAGCAAATGCCTTCACGTAATCGATAAGTGCGCGACCTGCACCGGTGCCACGCACAGCAGGATCTACAAAGAGATCTTCAAGGTAGCAATGGCCATTGGGAGACCATGTTGAGTTTTGAAGGTTATAAGTTGTAAAGCCAACAAGAACCCCTTCGCGTTCTGCAACAGCACATTTCATGTTGAACTCTGGATCCATAATGCGAGTCCATGTGCGCTCAGTCTGCTCTGCAGCAACTGTTGTCTTATAGAAGTCGAGGTATCCCTGCCAGAGAACGAGCCAGCGCTGCTTATCTCCAGCTTGAATTGGGCGGATCGATGTAGACATTAGAGCCCAAATGAAGGGTACTTATCGGAAACCAAGATGAATGCATAACCGTTAACACGGTTCCAGAAGCGGATTGTCTTGAGAACGAATTTGCCAGCCCACTTTGGATAGTTGCCTGTTGCTGAAGTCATGATCCAGGCGATGAAAGTCATGCCCAGTGCAATCACTGAATAAACAAGTCCAACAAGAATGAGAGGAATTGACAGGAACCACTTCACAAGCGGAAGCCAACGATTGAGTGACTTGCCACCCTTAATCTCTGGAAACTCCACTTCAATATTCTTATTGCGCTCGATTGATGGATATTCATCAGTAAGAAGAAGTGCGTAGGCAATCACGCGAGTCTGAAGTTCAAGAAATGCCTGGTTGAAGCTCAACACATAACTTGGATAGACCTCACGAAATACCAGAGTCAGAAGCGGTGGCAAGATGATCAGGCCAGCTGCAAATCCTGCATTTGATTGGACGGCAAAGGAGCAGATTAATACTGAAACGGGGAAGACCAGGATTCCGCGCCAGAAGACTGTGGTTCTATTGCGCTTCTTATAGGTGATTTCAACGTCAGTTTTAATTTGTTTGCTCATATCTAGATTCTATCTTGCGCATGTACTCTTTCCTAATGAGCACACGTGAATATGCAGTAATTACTGGCGCAAGTAGTGGAATAGGTGCTGCAACAGCACGAGCCCTGGCAGATAATGGATTTCACGTTATTGCTGCTGCAAGGCGAATCGATAAATTAAATGATCTTGCAGCTAGCTCTGCCAATATC
>WLJF01000118.1 GCA_009701945.1 Actinomycetota bacterium | reverse complement strand
GTCACAGTTCTGTGGCGACCCGGCACCAAACGTGCACCATTGAGTTTGTTGGCAAGTGTCGTATAGAGAATGTCATTGACCAACGTTGATTTACCAGAGCCCGAAACACCCGTGACGGATACAAAGAGACCGAGCGGAATAGATACTTCGATATCTTTGAGGTTATTCTCTTTTGCACCCTTAATTACAAGTTGGCGCTTGAGATCAATTGGTCTGCGCGTTTTTGGAATCTCAATTGATTTACGGCCAGAAAGATAAGCACCTGTAATTGATTCCTTTGAGGCAATAAGTTCTTCATAAGAACCTGAGACAACAACTTTGCCACCGTGTTCGCCAGCCCCTGGTCCAATATCGACCACCCAATCAGCTGTGCGAATCGTCTCCTCATCATGCTCAACAACAATGAGGGTGTTTCCAAGATCGCGCAGACGAGTCAGAGTCTCAATCAATCGTCGGTTATCACGCTGATGCAGACCAATAGATGGCTCATCAAGAACATAGAGAACGCCGACTAACCCTGAACCAATCTGAGTGGCAAGACGAATACGTTGTGCTTCACCACCTGAAAGCGTTGCTGCAGGCCGATCGAGTGAAAGGTAATCAAGTCCGACATCGAGCAGGAACCCAAGGCGAGCATGGACTTCCTTCATCACACGTTCTGCGATCTGTGCCTCACGCTTATTCAGAGTTACTTGCTTCAAGAAAGTTGCGCAATCATCGATAGAGAGTGCGCACACTTCAGCAATGCTCTTACCGCCGAGTGTTACAGCCAATACTTCAGGCTTAAGCCTTGCCCCCTTACATGCAGGACATGGTGTCTCACGCATATATGCCTCGTACTTATCGCGGCTGTAATCACTATCTGTCTCACTATGGCGACGATGAATAAAGGGAACTACACCTTCAAAGCCTGTTGAGTAATTACGCACACGGCCATAGCGGTTCTTGTATTTAACATGCACTTCATAATCAAAACCATTGATGATCGCTTCTTTAGCCTTAACTGAAAGCTTCTTCCATGGGTTATCCATCGAGAATTTTAGTTCAGTTGCTAACGCTTCAAGCAGACGCAGGAAGTATTCAGAGGATTGTCCCCCAGACCACGGAGCGATGGCACCTTCATTAATAGAGATGGAGTCATCAGGGATGATCAGATCTTCATCGACTTCAAGCTTTGTGCCAATTCCTGAACATTCAGCACAGGCACCAAAGGGTGAGTTAAATGAGAATGAACGTGGTTCGAGCTCTTCAAATGAGAGATTGCAATCGTGGCATGCAAGGTGCTCGCTATAGGTATGTTCCTTCTCGCCGGTTTTCGCATCAACAAAGTCCAGAAGAACAAGACCATTACCTAAACGCAGAGCGGTCTCAATCGAATCTGTAAGTCGTGACTTACTCTCAGCTTTTGCAGTCAGACGATCAATTACTACTTCGATAGTGTGCTTCTCTTGTTTTTTGAGCTTTGGTGGTTCAGTCAGTTGAATTGTTTCCCCATCAACTCGAGCACGGGAATACCCCTGTGTGACTAACTCTGCAAAGAGATCGACAAACTCACCTTTACGTTCGCGAATAACGGGAGCCAGAATCTGAAACTTTGTCGTTGCAGGCATTGTGAGAATCTGATCAACAATCTGTTGCGGGCTCTGGCGAGAGACTGCCTTGCCGCACTCAGGACAGTGTGGTCGACCTGCGCGAGCAAAGAGCAGACGGAAATAGTCATAGACCTCAGTAATTGTTCCCACCGTTGAGCGCGGGTTTCGATTGGTAGATTTCTGATCAATAGAGACTGCAGGTGAGAGTCCTTCAATGAAATCAACATCAGGCTTATCCATCTGCCCCAAGAATTGACGCGCATATGCCGAAAGGGATTCCACATAGCGACGTTGTCCTTCAGCAAAGATGGTGTCGAATGCAAGGCTTGATTTACCTGAACCTGAGAGACCAGTAAAGACAATCAGCGCATCGCGAGGAAGTTCGATCGAGACATCTTTAAGATTATGTTCGCGTGCTCCGCGAACTACCAACTTATCGATGCTCATGTACCAGCCTCATCCATTCCGCGAAGTTCGCGCTTTAAATCCTTCAACTCATCTCGCAGTCGTCCAGCGAGTTCGAAAGCGAGTTCATCAGCTGCACTGCGCATCTGTTCGGTGAGGGAGCCTATCAACGCAATCAGTTCTTGGCGCGGCATAGAGTCCGTAGATTTAGAAGCAAAGGGCAGAGCGGTGCTGGATTTCTTGCCCTTGAGTGTTGCCATGATGTCATCGGTGTCATCGCTCTCTTGGGCGATGAGATCTGTAATATCTGAAATCTTCTTTCGAAGAGGCTGAGGGTCCACGCCACGTTCGAGGTTATAGGCGACTTGCTTAGCGCGACGTCGATTGGTCTCATCTATCGCCTTCGCCATCGATGCAGTCATATTGTCTGCATACATATGAACTTCACCGGAAACATTTCGTGCAGCACGTCCAATGGTCTGAATGAGTGATGTAGCAGAACGAAGGAAGCCTTCTTTATCCGCATCCAGAATTGCAACGAGGGAAACTTCAGGAAGATCCAAACCTTCACGAAGCAAGTTGATTCCTATTAAGACATCGTATTCACCGCTGCGAAGCTCGCGCAGAAGTTCAACGCGGCGAAGGGTGTCAACCTCTGAGTGCAGATAGCGAACTCGCACACCCTTCTCTTGCAGGTAATCAGTTAGATCCTCAGACATCTTCTTCGTCAGCGTTGTCACAAGTACTCGCTCGTTGCGTTCTGCCCGAATATTGATTTCATGTAAGAGATCATCAATCTGTCCCTTAATAGGCTTCACAACTATCTGAGGATCAACAAGGCCTGTAGGGCGAATGACCTGCTCCACCACATCTCCATCAACCTTTGCCATCTCATACTTACCTGGCGTTGCCGAGAGATAAATAGTCTGACCTGTGCGCTCCAAGAACTCTGGCCATCGCAATGGTCGGTTATCCAGTGCACTCGGTAGACGGAAACCATGTTCCACCAATGTGCGCTTACGGGATGCATCGCCTTCATACATCGCACCGATTTGAGGCACAGTGACGTGGCTTTCATCGATGACAACAAGGAAATCTTCTGGGAAGTAATCAAGAAGACAGTTCGGTGCAGAACCAGGTTCGCGACCATCAAGATGGCGTGAGTAGTTCTCAATACCTGAACAGAACCCCAGTTGCTGCATCATCTCTAAATCAAAGGTTGTGCGCATACGCAGGCGCTGTTCTTCCAGCAGCTTTCCCTGCTTCTTAAAGAGGTTGAGCTGAATCTGCAACTCATCTT
>WLJF01000117.1 GCA_009701945.1 Actinomycetota bacterium | reverse complement strand
GTAGAGATGTAACGGAGATAGATATGAGCACTCTAGAAATTCGCGGATTGAAAGTATCTGTCGAGACCGAGCAAGGATCGATTGAAATTCTTAAGGGCGTAGACCTGACCATCAAGTCAGGTGAGACACATGCAATCATGGGACCTAACGGTTCAGGTAAGTCAACGCTTGCATACTCAATCGCCGGTCACCCTAAATACACCATCACAGAGGGCACGGTCACTCTCGATGGTGCAGATGTTCTCGAGATGACAGTTGATGAGCGTGCAAAGGCAGGGCTATTCCTTGCAATGCAGTATCCGGTAGAAGTTCCAGGCGTTTCAGTCTCAAACTTCCTTCGAACAGCTGCAACTGCTCTTCGCGGAGAAGCTCCAAAGCTTCGTGAGTGGGTTGGCGAAGTAAAGAGTGCAATGGAATCGCTCAAGATGGATGCATCATTTGCTCAACGCAATGTGAATGAAGGATTCTCAGGCGGAGAGAAGAAGCGTCATGAAATCATGCAGCTGGAACTTCTTAAGCCTAAGTTTGCAATCCTTGATGAGACAGATTCAGGCCTTGATGTTGATGCGCTTCGTATCGTCTCTGAAGGCGTTGTTCGCGCGAAGGCTGCAAATAACCACGGAATTCTTCTGATTACTCACTACACACGCATCTTGCGCTATATCAAGCCTGACTTTGTGCATGTATTTGCCAACGGTCGTATCGTCGAAGAAGGCGGACCAGAGCTTGCAGATAAGCTCGAAGCAAATGGTTATGCGGAGTACGTAACCGCTTAATTATGACTTTCGATGCTCATGCTATCGCTAAGGATTTTCCGATTCTTGATCGGACAATCCGCGATGGCAAGCGCCTTGTCTATTTAGATTCTGGCGCAACGAGCCAAAAGCCCAATGTTGTGATCAATGCAGAGAGTGATTTCTACCGTTTGCATAATGCTGCGGTGCATCGCGGTGCGCATCAATTAGCTGAGGAAGCAACGGATGCCTACGAAGGTGCTCGCGAGATTGTTGCAACATTCCTGAATGCATCTGTGGATGAAATTGTTTTCACCAAGAGCGCTACAGAGTCGCTTAACCTCATCTCATATGCGATGGGAAACGCCGCACCTGGCAATCGTTACCACCTTAAATCAGGGGATTCGATAGTCGTTACAGAGATGGAGCACCATGCCAATCTCATCCCTTGGCAGCAACTGGCAGCTCGCACAGGGGCAACGCTGAAATGGTTCTCAGTTACTGATGAGGGCCGCCTAGATCTCTCTCAGATCAACTCAGTCATTGACGAAAAGACAAAAGTTGTAGCACTTACTCACCAATCGAATGTTCTTGGCACCATCAATCCACTTGATGCGATTACCAAACGCGCTCACGAAGTTGGCGCTGTTGTTGTTCTTGATGCATGTCAATCTGTCCCTCACATGAAAACTGATGTGAAGGCACTTGATGTCGATTTCTTAGCATTCTCAGGGCATAAAGCTGTGGGACCAACAGGTGTTGGAATTTTCTGGGGACGCGCGGAACTTCTTGCGGATCTTCCACCTTTTCTTACCGGTGGCTCCATGATTGAAAATGTCACCATGGAATCTGCAACATGGGCTCCAGCACCCAAGAAATTTGAAGCCGGTGTTCCCAACATGGCACAGGCTGTTGGATTAGGCGCAGCACTGACTTATCTCACCGGGATTGGAATGGAAAAGATCCACCAGCATGAGATTGCCCTTACAAAGTATTTGCTCGAGGGACTCTCTGCAATTAGTGATCTGCGCATTATTGGTCCAAAGACAACAGAGCTTCGTGGTGGCGTAGTTTCCTTTACTCTTGGAGATATTCATCCACACGATTTAGGTCAGTACTTAGATAGCCAAGGAATTGCAGTGCGTACAGGTCATCACTGCGCATGGCCACTGACTCGCAAACTTGGAGTTCCCGCAACAACACGTGCCTCTGTCTATCTGTATAACACCACAGATGACCTTGATGCACTCATCGTTGGCGTGCAAGGCGCTCAGAAATACTTTGGTCGCTAATGCAGCTCGATAATCTGTATCAAGAGGTGATTCTGGATCACTATAAGAATCCGCAGAACAAGAAGTTGAATACAACTTTTGATGCGCAGGTTCACCACATCAATCCCAGCTGTGGCGATGAAATCACGCTAAACGTCACACTTGAAGGAAATACGGTCAAGAGCGTTTCTTGGGATGGCGTGGGTTGCTCGATTTCTCAGGCAAGCGTCTCGATACTTACCGACCTTCTCATCGGCAAGAACCTTGAGCAGGCGCAAGTAATTGCTGATTCATTTATGCACTTGATGCAGAGTAAGGGGACCGAGAAAGGTGATGAGTCACTACTTGAAGATGCCGTTGCCCTTGCGGGGGTTTCTCAGTACCCGGCTCGCATTAAATGTGCGCTCCTCGGATGGATGGCCTTTAAGGATGCAAGCGTTCAAGCTTTGGCAAAGCAAGCCTAAAAAGAAAGTAGGATAGGGACATGGTTGCAAAGATCGAAGATATCAATGAGGCGATGAAGGATGTTGTCGACCCAGAACTTGGTATCAACGTTGTTGACCTTGGACTTATCTACGACATGATGGTCGATGACAACAATATTGCAGTCCTGAATATGACTCTCACATCTGCTGCATGCCCACTACAAGATGTGATTGAAGATCAAACACGTCAAGCTCTAGCACCTTTTACAGACGATGTGAAAATCAACTGGGTATGGATGCCACCTTGGGGTCCAGATAAGATTTCTGATGATGGTCGCGAACAACTTCGCGCCCTCGGCTTCACAGTCTGATTCTTAGATCTGATCTCTGATGTCTCAACATGCAGTTTGGATGACCTTTCGGTCAATGACTGCAGATCCATCTGTTAAGTCTCAGAAACTAAAGCCCGGAACAATCAAGAGAATCATTACCTACGGCAAGCCGTATAAGTCGCATATCATCATATTTCTTATCACTGTAGTAATCGAAGCGCTCCTCGTCGTTTCAACCCCACTGTTGCTTCGTGAACTCATCGATAAGGGCGTCTTGCCTAAAGATACGGGCCTTGTTACAAAACTTGCCTTCCTTGTGGGACTGCTTGCTGTGGTCGATGCTGCATTTAACATCTTCGGGCGTTGGTACTCAGCAAGAATCGGTGAAGGCCTGATCTATGACCTGCGCTCACAAGTATTTGCTCATATTCAACGCCAATCAATTGCATTCTTTACTCGCACGCAAACAGGTGCGCTGATCTCTCGCATTAACTCAGATGTGATGGGTGCTCAACAAGCCTTTACTGGGACTCTGTCAGGTGTGGTGAGCAATG
>WLJF01000116.1 GCA_009701945.1 Actinomycetota bacterium | reverse complement strand
GATGAGTACCGCGCTGGAGATGCATTCTCTAAGTGGATCAAGACAGAGAACACAGCAATCATCAACGTTCTCACCGATTTCAAGTTGATCAAGTAAGGTCAATTAGACATCAACGTTAAATTGCCTCAAGGCGGAAAGAGTGAGCTCACATTTGTGGGCTCACTCTTTCTCCTTGGCTTCATTGTCTTCTGGGATACAGCTCGTACTGAGCTGCCTGCTTTTAACTTAACTGTCAGTCCGAAGGTATTTCCATTCGCGATTGCTTTTCTCTTAATGGGTCTGAGTGCACTGTTGATTATCAATATCGTGCGCGGAGATGGTGCAATCCCTGAAGGACTTGAAGCAGGCGATCCAATCGAAAAATCAGATTACAAGACTTTTGCGCTAGTTCTGGCCTCACTATTTGCATTTCTACTTTTGATTGAGCGAGCTGGATTTATCATCGCAGCCTCAATCACTTTTTTTGGCATCACCGTCGCTTTCGATAATAAGAAGCATTTGCGTGCTGCAGTATTTGGAACACTCTTCATTACCGTTATCTACTTCTCATTTACCCATTTCCTCCATGTGCAGCTCCCTGCCGGAATATTGAAGGGAATCTAATGAGTAGTTTTAATTCCCTGATTGATGGTTTTGCCAGCGCACTTACCTTAAGTAATCTCGGTTTTGGGCTTCTCGGAACTTTCCTTGGAACTCTTGTTGGAGTCCTGCCTGGTATTGGTCCAGCACTGGCAATCGCACTTCTTCTTCCGATTACCTACACAGTAAGCCCAGCATCAGCCCTCATTATGTTTGCAGCTATTTACTACGGCGCTATGTATGGTGGATCGACGACTTCAATCTTGCTCAATACTCCAGGTGAATCTGGCTCAGTCATCACAGCCCTTGAAGGTAACAAGATGGCGCGCAATGGTCGTGCAGGTCCAGCCCTTGCAACAGCTGCTATCGGCTCATTCGTTGCAGGAACTATTGCAACGCTGATTCTGGCTTTTACCGCTCCAACCATTGCAGATTTAGCGATCAAAGTAGGTGCTGCAGACTATGTAGCGCTGATGCTGGTGGCATTTACTACCGTCTCATCCCTTCTTGGCGCTTCTCAAATACGTGGATTTATCTCACTTGCAGTGGGTCTTGTTCTAGGACTTGTTGGCGCAGATCTTCAATCAGGTCTTTCGCGACTGACATTTGGAAATCAAGCAGCTGTTGAAGGAATTGAGACAGTTCCCGTTATCGTCTCTATCTTCGCACTCGGTGAAGCGCTCTATATTGCCAGCCGCTTTAAAGAGTTGGGATGGAACATCATCCCTATGAAGGGCAAAGCCCTGATGTCACGTGATGATTGGAAACGATCATGGAAGCCATGGCTTCGTGGCACAGCGTTAGGTTTTCCACTTGGAGTTATCCCTGCAGGTGGCTCTGAAGTTCCAACATTCTTGAGTTATTCGGTGGAGAAGAAGTTATCCAAACACCCTGAAGAATTTGGCCACGGCGCCATCGAAGGTGTTGCAGGACCGGAGGCAGCAAATAATGCCAATGCAGCAGGTGCTCTTGTGCCACTTCTTGCATTGGGTCTACCAACATCAGCAACTGCTGCCGTCATTCTTGTTGCATTCCAGACATATCAAATTCAACCTGGTCCGACCCTCTTTCTTACCAATGGTGCACTTATCTGGACTTTGATTGCTTCACTCTTTATTGGCAACACTCTTCTCTTGATTCTCAACCTTCCGCTCGTTCGCGTGTGGGTTCAGCTGCTTAAAGTCCCACGCCCATACCTCTTTGCGGGAATCGTTACCTTTGCAATGCTCGGTGCTTATGCACTGAATACCTCAACCTTTGATGTTCAAGTCGCGATTGCAATTGGAATTGTTGGTTTCTTATTCCGCAGATTTGGAATGCCCATCACGCCACTGATTCTGGGGCTGATCTTGGGGCCAAACCTTGAACTTCAGTTCCGTCGCGCACTTCAAATTAGTGCGGGGGATTACGGAACTCTGTGGGCATCACCGCTATCAAAGGTCCTTTATACGGTGCTATTGATTGCTCTCTTTACGCCGATAATTACTCGTGTGATGAAGAAGGTTCGTAAGGACGCTCACGCGTAAGCGCTAATGTCTCAATCTCGATGGGCCACAAAGCTTTTCTATAGTTCTGCAATCACTCAAGGTGCGATCTATGTAATTCGCCCGATGATTACCTATCGCGCACTCGAGTTAGATGCGACAGCGTCGACTATCGGATTTATTGCAGCTGTCTACGCGCTCCTTCCCGTCTTACTCGCACTGACATTTGGCAAGATGGTGGGACAGATTGGCGAAGGACGCTTCGTTATCTTTGGGACTCTCTTCATTGGAGTTTCCGCCGCACTTCTTCTTGCAGCAGATTCGCTCACGGTGTTGGCAGTAGCTGCAGCACTTTCAGGTCTGGCACATCTTGCCTGCATGGTGGGTGGTCAGACGATGGTTGCTCTGAAGAGTCCGCCTCATGAGTATGAAGAACATTTTGGCCGCTACACATTTAGCGCATCCCTCGGGCAAATGGTTGGCCCAATCCTTGCAACTCTTGTTGCAGGTTCAACGGGTGTGATGCCGAAATCAACCAGTGCTGCATTTGCTCTGGCGCTTGCACTTGCGGCCCTTGCAATGGTTCCGGTTATTTCGTGGAGGAACGAACCCCCAACAGTTGTGGGCCGCAAAGAAGTTTCTGGTGCGCTGCGCGCTGCAGGAAAGCTACTGAAGAAACCTGGAATCTTCGCAGCGATCTTTACATCCCTTGCTGTCTCATCAACCGGCGATATCTTGGTCGTATTCCTGCCTCTCTATGGAAATGAGAATCAATTTTCAGCACTATCCATTGGAATCATCATCTCTATTCGCGCTGCAACATCGATGGCATCACGCTTCTTTCTGGGTCGCCTCAGTGCGCGATTTAGCGCGCGTCAATTAATCAGGACGAGCAATCTTGTCTCAATTGCAATGTGTGTTGCGATGGCATTTGCACCGAATGCATGGGTGCTTGGAGCAGTTGTCTTTGTTGCGGGATTCTCACTTGGAGTGGGTCAACCTTTGACGATGACTTTGATTTCTCAACTCACAGCCCCTGATGAGAGAGCTCTCGCGGTCTCAACTCGCCTGACTGGCAATCGCTTGGGCCAATTCGTAGTCCCAGCGGTGGCTGGGTTGGTGGCAGCCTCTGCTGGAGCCAGCGCTGTCTTTATAGGCCTTGCGATCCTGGTTTCGACGACATTTATCCCTCGCCAATAGGGGTGTAATACCCCATTTCTAGCCAATTTCCCTTATAAGGGGGGTCGGCAATAGAATCTCCCTT
>WLJF01000115.1 GCA_009701945.1 Actinomycetota bacterium | reverse complement strand
GCTGTCATAGCCCTTATCTTCTTTACTTCCAGCACGACCTGAACGTGCTATTGCTTGCTCAAGGTTGTCACACATCAAGACGCCATAACCAACAGGCTTTGACCATTTGAGCTGCACATCCACCACACCTTGTGTGACACCTTGGCAGACATAATCAAAGTGCGGGGTTTCACCCTTAAGAACGAGGCCTACTGCAACGACTGCGTCATAACCTTTTTCAAACATTTTTTGCGCAGCAAGAGGAATCTCAAAGGAACCTGGAACATAGATGACTTTAATCTTCTTTACTTCAGCTGCCTCAAGTGCGCGCCTAGCACCGGCGATGAGGTCGTTACAGATATCGAGGTGCCAGGAAGAGGAGATGATGGCGATTTTTGCCTTAGGAAACTTCGGTACTGCAATCTCTGGTGCGTGGCCGGCCATTATTTTCCTCCTGTGTGACCGAGGCGATCTGCCTTAGTCGCTAGATACTTCTTATTAAATTCATTAGGTTCAACTGACAGTGAGATCTGTTCACATGCAATTCCACCATCTGTCACAGCTTTGACCTTCTCAGGGTTATTGGTCAATAACTTAATGGATGCAAGGTTGAGGTTTTTCAGGATTGCAATTGCCTCAGACCAATCACGTGAATCAACGACGTGACCTAGCTGCAAGTTGGCATCGACAGTATCAAGTCCTTCATTCTGCAAGGTATATGCCTTGAGCTTTTCTGTGAGCCCAATACCGCGTCCTTCATGATCGCGGATATAGATGATGTAACCACAGCCATATTCTTCAATCGCTGCAATAGAGGCATCAAGTTGCTGACCGCAATCAC
Source organism: Actinomycetota bacterium (assembly GCA_009701945.1). Lineage (GTDB taxonomy): Bacteria > Actinomycetota > Actinomycetes > Nanopelagicales > Nanopelagicaceae > Planktophila. The sequence goes on along the minus strand of WLJF01000115.1, from coordinate 2,508 downwards.
AGCGCTGGGAATGAATGACATCTCCTGTAAAGCACTCAGAGTGGATGCGCACCATCGGTGTTTTATCCTCTAAGCAATAGCGCATCACTACTTGCTCGCGGTGCTTAAGCGATGGATACGTTGCAAGATCCCATTCAGCAGCACGCAACTGCACCTTCACCCACTCAAATTGATGACGTGGATATGTCACAACGCGAGGAAGAGCTGCAAGTTTGCTCTGATACTCCTTGATTTCATCGATTGAGATAATCGGAATCTGATGATCATGGGCAAAGTGGGCAAGTGTTTCACCACGTGCCATTGATCCATCTTCTGCAACGATTTCAGAGAGAAGAGCTGCTGGATATGAACCGGTGAGCTCAGCCAGTGCGATGCCAGCTTCTGTGTGCCCACCACGTGCTGCAAGTCCATCTTTATGAGCAATCAGCGGATAGATATGTCCTGGGCGGATGAAATCTGTAGCCCGTGTTGTCGCACTTCCCAGTGCACGCACTGTTGCTGTGCGCTCCACAGCGCTCACTCCCGTTGTAATACCTTCAGCCAAATCAATAGAGACGGTAAAAGCTGTCTTTCTCACATCTTGGCTCTGCTCCACCATATAGGGAAGGCGCAGTTGATGTGCATGCTCAGCCGTAATTGCCACACATAAAATTCCAGTGGTGTAGCGAACCATGAAGGCAGTCTTTTCAGCAGTTGCATGCTCTGCCAACATAATGAGGTCACCCTCATTTTCTCGATCATCATCATCGACGACAATTACCATCTCACCGCGTCTGAAGCGATCGAGTGCATCTAAGAAATTACTCTCCACGAGTTGCCCCCTTTGAGATCAAGCGCTCCACATATTTAGCCAAGATATCTACCTCGATATTAATAAGATCGCCCACCTTCTTATCTGACACGTTTGTCTTTGCAAGAGTTTCAGGAATCAACCACACTGTGATGGTGTTGGTTGCATCATCGATAGCACCGACAGTCAGTGAAACTCCATCGAGTGCGATAGAGCCTTGAGCAACGACATACTTTGTTAAGTGCTCAGGTGCTGCGATAACAAACTCTGCCCATTTCTCACCGGGTGTCATGCTCACAACTGTGCCTGTGCCATCAACATGGCCCTGCACGATATGCCCACCCATACGCATATCCATTTGCGCAGCAAGCTCTAGGTTGACTCGAGATCCCACCTCTAATTGGGCAAGGGATGTCAGTGACAGCGTTTGAATCATGACATCTGCTTTAAAGGAATCAGCGGTGAGTGAAGTTGCAGTCAAACATGTGCCATTAACTGCGATGGAATCACCAAGAGATAAACCTGCAACTGATTCTGGCGCCTTAATCGTAAAGATTGCAGAGCTCTCACCACGTTCGATGGATGAGATAGTGCCCAGCTCTGTAATAAGTCCTGTAAACATTTAGCGCCCCTTCACAATAAAGTGAGATTTGATATCGCTACCAAATGCCTTCACAGATAGAAGTTCAAGCTCAAGATGATCAGCAAGGGTTGAGATACCAAGGCGGCTAACAAACTCTTTACCTGCACCCAGCAACTTTGGCGCCTGATACACAATGAGTTCATCGATATTTCCGGATGCCATCAGCGCAGATCCCAGTGTTGGGCCTGCCTCAACTAATACTTGGTTAAAGCCTTCATCACATAGAACCTTCATCAGCTCAGGAATAGATTTGCTCTTGACGCAAATCGTGCGTGCTTCATTATCAAAGACTTTATTGGTGGCAGGAACTTCTTGCTCACCGCTTATAATGCGCACAGGGCGCACATCATGCCCACGAGGAATCAGATGTGGATTATCAACGAGGGCTGTATTAGTACCAATAAGAATGGCATCTGATTGCGCACGAAGTACTTGAACATCCTCGCGTGATTCAGCTCCTGTAATCCACTGCGATGTGCCATCACTTGCTGCCACCTTGCTATCAAGAGTTGTGGCAACTTTCCAGATCATTAAGGGGTGACCTGTGCGCTCTTTATGCAGCCATGCGCGCTGCACATAACTCAACTCTTTAGATTCGCGATGCTCAACTGCAACACCAGCATCGTGTAGTTTCTTGGCACCGCCTGCAGCAATCGGGTTGGGATCTCCCACTGCATAAATAACCTTTGCAATACCTGCATCAATAATCGCCTGAACGCATGGCGGCGTTCTTCCTGTGTGAGCACATGGCTCAAGTGAGACAACCAACGTTGCCCCACGCGCTGCGCTGCCAGCTTTTTTCAGTGCAATAACTTCTGCGTGATCGACTGAAACTTTGCGATTATGAAAGCCATCTGAAATCAACGACCCATCTGCGCCATAGATTGCGGCAGAAACATTTGGGTTGGGGGTACTCACACCGAGGCCTTGAAGGCTCAGTGTGTATAGATGCGCGTAGGCGTCATCGATAAACATGGTGCACCGATTCCGCTGTTATCTCTCATCCGGACTTTAACCGTCGGTCTCAGAGTTTCACTGAGTCAACCGCCCATTGGATATGTGCGGGTCGCGGACT
>WLJF01000114.1 GCA_009701945.1 Actinomycetota bacterium | reverse complement strand
TATTCAAAACTCATGCAAAATTATTTGACGTCATTCTCAACACGGTCAGCGCTGAGATCGAAATCGATAAGTACGTTTCACTGCTCAAGCTCAACGGAACGCTCGTGGTTATTGGACTTCCTGGCAAGCCTTATGCAGTTCACGTGGGGACACTTCTCAACGGACGCCGCGGAATCGCCGGTTCAATGATCGGTGGCATTCCAGAACTTCAGGAAATGCTCAATTTCTGTGGTGAGAAGAATATTGTTAGCGATGTTGAAGTCATTAAGGCTGACTACATCAATCAAGCCTATGAGCGCACAGTTGCAAGCGATGTGAAATATCGCTTTGTGATTGACGCTTCGACTATTTAAAGAGATGTAACACGGTGGCGATTGTCGGTGCAATAACGAGTGCCGGCAGCAAATTCGCCACCGGAATTCTCTTAATATCAAGAAGTCTGAGAGAAATTCCTACCAGCATCAATCCCCCACATATTGTCATGGCATCAATCTGATATTGCGAGAGAACAGAACCGGCTGCCAGACCAACAATTGTCCAGAATCCTTGGTAGATAGCAACTGGGATAGCAGATGCAGCAACACCCCAACCGAGCGTTGATGCAAAGGCCATTGCTGCAAAGAAGTCGAGTGAAGATTTAAGAATGAGCTGATCTATGCCCTGCGCCATTCCATCGCTCACACTTCCAAGAATTGCCAGTGGGCCAATTACAAACAGAAGTGATGCCGAGACGAATCCCTCAACGAAAGGACTCTCTTGTGATGCTTTAAAGCGTTTTCGCAAGTTCTCACCGAATGAATCAAGACGATTTTCAAGAGATAGAGCTGAACCAATCAATCCACCGATCAGCATCGATGCAAGTATGACCAGCAGCGCCGAACTCTTAGGTAATGAGGCTTGAAAAGTTGGAGACCATAAAGGCGCCAGTGCAGATGCTGCACCGAGCGCGGTGATTAATCCAAGAACATCGGTAATCAAGCTTTGAGATTTCTTCGTGATTCGCGTGCCGGCGAGTATGCCTATGGATGAACCAATGAGAATTGCAACGACATTGATTAACGTACCCACACCAGCAAACATTGTTTAACTATAGACTCTCCCAATGCAATTGCGCGCTGTGTTCTCATTCTTTAAGCCCCACAAAACTGTTCCCATCACCCCGTGGCGCGCAGAACATCGTTGGCAACTCTCACCTTCACGAGTGGCGATTCTCTTCTTCGGACTGGCAATTTTCGGTCTCGGAGATTCCTTGCTCGTTCAAGGAGATGTCGGCAATGCTCCTTGGACTGTCTTCTCACAAGGTCTTACCTATAAAACGGGCTTGAGTATTGGGTGGGCAACATTTTTTATCAGCATCTTTGTTCTCTTGATCTGGATCCCCCTCAATGAGAAGCCAGGGTTTGGAACTCTCTCCAATATTGTTTTGATTGCAGCTTTCATCGAAATCGGAACTCATATTTTCCCCAAGCAGACAAGCACTGTGGCAGGAGTTATCTTCGCAATTATTGGTATCGCAATGGTTGGTCTGGGCTCAGCCCTCTACATCACCTGTGGGCTAGGACCTGGCCCACGAGATGGTGCGATGACGGGGATTCACTTCAAGACTGGAATCCGCGTAGGGCGTGTGCGCATGGGCATTGAGCTCGTTGTTTTGAGCGTTGGATGGCTCATGGGTGGCCGTGTAGGCATTGGAACCGCCCTATTTGCCCTGCTCATCGGTCAATCAGTAGCGATATTCCTAGGCATTGTTGCGCGTCTGACCCGCAAGTAACTATCTCCTGAACTAACCTCATCCCATCTTCCCTCGGTCTGTGAGCCGTCATTTCACACGGGGTCGCAAACACCCCCGATACCAAAATCAGGAAGGTTCGTCATGCTTGATACTTTCTTCAAAATATCAGAACGTGGCTCAACCGTCGGACGTGAAGTTCGCGGTGGTCTCGTTACATTCTTCACGATGGCATACATCGTCGCTCTCAACCCACTCATCATCGGTCTTGCAAAAGATGCCGATGGCAAGTTCATTGGTGGCGGAGATGCTCCTAACTTAGCTCTAGTTGCCGCGATGACAGCTCTCATGGCCGGCGTCCTGACAATCCTCATGGGTCTTGTTGGAAACTATCCTCTTGCTCTTGCAACAGGTCTGGGACTTAACACATTCGTTGCAGTGGGTATTGCTTCGAAGATGACATGGGCAGATGCGATGGGACTCATTGTTCTTGAAGGCATCATCATCACGATCCTTGTTCTCACAGGTTTTAGAACTGCAGTATTTAAGGCTGTTCCTGCTCAACTCAAGATCGCAATTTCGGTGGGAATCGGTCTCTTCATCGCGCTCATCGGTCTCGTTGACGCCGGTTTCGTTCGCCGCACCAGCTCAGGACCTGTTCCAGTCACCCTTGGCGATGGTGGAACTCTCGTAGGTTGGCCAATTCTCGTCTTTGCTCTCGGACTATTCCTGACTATCGGCTTGATGGTGAAGAAAGTTAAGGGCGCAATCTTGATCGGAATCGTTATCTCTACAATCGTTGCGGTCATCATTGAAACATCACTGAAGATCGGTCCGAATTTTGATGGCGCTACAGGCAAGGTCAATCCAAAGGGTTGGGGTCTGAACGTTCCTGCGATGCCAGAGAAAGTTGTCGCAACGCCTGACTTCGGCCTCTTTGGTCAATTCAACCTCTTTGGTTCACTCGATCGCGTTCCTTTGATCACGGTGATTCTTCTTGTCTTCACACTTTTGCTCTCAGATTTCTTCGACACAGTCGGAACAGTCACAGCAATTGGACACGAAGCAGGTTTGATCGATCGCGATGGAAATATTCCAAATAACGATCGCATTCTTCTTGTTGACTCACTCGCAGCTGTAGGTGGCGGCGTGGGAAGCATTTCATCAAACACCAGCTACATTGAATCAGCAGCAGGTGTGGGCGAAGGTGCTCGCACAGGTCTTGCCTCAGTTGTGACCGGTGCATGCTTCTTGCTCACTACCTTCCTTGCACCACTGGTTGCAATCATTCCTTACGAGGCTGCTACTCCAGCACTCGTTATCGTCGGATTCTTGATGATGACACAAATCAAGGGAATCGATTGGGAAGATTACGGAATCGCAATTCCCGCATTCTTAACAATCATCTTGATGCCATTTACATACAACATCTCAGTTGGTATTGGTGCAGGATTCGTATCTCACGTTGTGATTCGTTATATCCAAGGTCGTCGCAAGGATGTTCATCCTTTGCTTCTCTTGGTATCGGGTCTATTCATGATTTACTTCCTAACTTCACCAATTAATACTTGGGTTGGCTAAGTAACTCAATTCACACAGTTGGCCCCGTTTCTTACT
>WLJF01000113.1 GCA_009701945.1 Actinomycetota bacterium | reverse complement strand
GCTTTTTTGCGCCCAAAATAGGGGTGGAAAGGGTGGGGAGAGGTGGGGCGGGATAGGGAAAATAATGGGTAATAGTGGTGTAAAAAGGGGGAAAGTGGTGTAAAGTGGGGAATTGAGCGGGGAATTCACGCTCAGACCAACTTGGGGAAGGTGGTGACAACGATGTTTCTCGGCACACATGAACCGCGCCTTGATGAGAAAGGTCGCCTGATCCTTCCCGCAAAATTCCGCGAGGATCTCTCAGCTGGATTAGTTATTACTAAGGGACAAGAGCGATGCCTCTATGTCTTCCCATCTTCAGAATTCGCAACGATTACAGAGACGTTGCGCCAAGCACCTGTGACTGCAAAGAGCGCTCGCGATTACCAGCGCGTGATGTTTGCAGGCGCCCACGATGAAATTCCTGACCGCCAAGGGCGAGTCACCATCCCACAAGGTCTTCGCACATATGCAGGCCTTGAAAGAGAGTGCGTCGTAATCGGTGCAAATACTCGCGTTGAAATCTGGGATAGCGCTGCATGGAGCACATACCTCGCCGATCGCGAAAAAAGTTTTGCTGATGTCTCTGAAGAAGTTTTTCCGGGACTTTTTTAGAACATCAGCAAAAAACATTTAAAACTGAATAAGCAGTAAAGCAAGACCGCAGAACACAACTACATAGAGCGCTCATTTGTGGCCACCGCCGACCTTTCCAAGCATGTTAGGCCGGCAGCGGCGCCCCTTCCCCGGCGTCGCTACTGAAAAAAGATCCGTCGGCCGGCGGTGACCAGAGATGAGCGCTCGAAAGTTTTTGCAGAAGCAGTTAGTCAAAGAACGGGGGAGAAGATGCAACATATATCTGTAATGCGCGATCGCTGTGTCGATCTGCTCGCTCCCGCAATTCTCGCTTCTGCAAATCCTGTTGTTGTAGATGGAACTCTTGGCCTTGGTGGCCACACAGAAGCTCTTCTAGAACGTTTTGAAAACCTCACAGTTATCGGCATCGATCGTGATGAGATTGCACTTGAGCGCGCAAGTAAGCGCCTTGCACCATTTGCAGATCGCTTTAAGACTTCTCATTGCATCTTTGATCAAATTACTAGCGTTGTTGAAGGCTTTGGTTATAGCCACATTAATGGCGCCCTCTTTGACCTTGGGGTCTCATCCATCCAACTCGATGAGAGCGAGCGAGGATTCTCTTACTCTCAGGATGCACCTCTTGATATGCGCATGGATCGCAGCCGTGGAATTACTGCCTCAGAGATTGTTAATACCTATGAGCCAGGCAAGTTAGTTCAGATTCTTCGCACCTATGGTGAAGAGAAGTTTGCGACCCGCATCGTTGAAAATATCGTCAAAGCTCGCGCAAAGGCGCCGCTGAACTCAACGACTGAACTTGCAACTCTTGTGAAGGAGAGCATTCCTGCTGCTACTCGTCGCACAGGTGGAAATCCTGCAAAGAGAACTTTCCAAGCACTTCGTATTGAAGCAAATGATGAACTCGGTGCGATTACTCGCGCTCTTCCTGATGCGCTGGATCTATTGATGGTGGGCGGTCGCCTAGTGGTGATGTCCTTCCAATCACTGGAAGATCGCATCGTCAAAGAAATATTTGCGCAAGCCTCCACTTCAAAATCTCCACGCAATCTTCCCGTTGAGCTTCCTGAATATGCAGCGAAGTTCTCACTTGTCTTCCGCTCTAGTGAGACCCCAACTGCGCAAGAGCTCGAATCCAATCCACGGTCGGCATCTGTTCGCCTTCGTGCAATTGAGAGGGTGGCTGCGTAATGTCGATTGCAAGCGCCCGCAAAATTTCAGCTGCGCGTCCCGCTACAAAAAAGGGCGCACCTAAAGCGAAGAAGCAGGTTGCAGAACGTACTGCTGAAATCATTTCGGGGCTCTTTCCAGAGATGTCATCTGGAGCACGCGCTACTCATAAATACTTTGCAACATTCTTAACAGTTGTGAGTGCACTCGGTTTCCTCACGCTTCTTGGCATCAACACACTTCTTGCACAAGATGCTTTCACGCTCTCTAATCTCAAGATAGAAGCAAAAGCTGTTGCAGATCAGCGCGATGCAATCAATCGCAGTATCGATTCATATGCAGCCCCAGAACGCTTGGCAGCAGCAGCTGCAGCCCTTGGTATGCGCCCATCTGAGACTCCAGTTTTTCTCGACCTCTCCACACCAGAAAGTGGAGTGACGAATGGGTAATCTGCTTCTGGCTAAATCACGAATCAATATTTTGGTAATTGGGATATTTATCCTCTTTACCCTCCTTGCCTGCCAGCTCTTTCGCGTTCAGGTAGTGCAGGCAAGTAACTATCAGCGCAAAGCAGCCAATGAAATGCAGTCAACGCGGGTTATTCCAGCTCCACGCGGTGAGATCACCGATGTTAATGGAGTCGCTTTTGCTCGCAGTGTTTCAGCAATTACTGTGGTCGTCGATCAAACTCAGATTACAGATCCGGCGAGAGTGGCTAATTTTGTCGCCCCAATTCTTGGCTTACCCGTTGCTGATGTTCAAGAGAACATCACTGGTACTCGTAAATACTCCATCGTGCTCAAAAATGGTCGCCCTGCTCTCTGGGATAAGTTGACTGAAGCTATCTATGAATACAACAAAGGTCTCGATGATAAGCACTTCGATAAGCGCATTATCGGATTCTTCCCAGAACGTTCCTATATCCGCGAATATCCATCAGGACAGTTGATTTCATCTCTTGTTGGCTTTGTGCGCGCCGATGGAATTGGGGCAACAGGTCTTGAATCAAGTATGAATTCAACGATTACTGGCACAGCTGGTAAGTACTCTTTTGCTCGAGGATATGGAGCTGAGATTCCTGGCTCACAGCGAGAGATCATCGCAGCGAGTGCTGGAACTAATGTTCGATTAACAATCAATCGGGATGTGCAGTGGGTTGCAGCAAAAGCGATTGCTGATGCTGTGAAATCCTCCGCTGCTACAAGTGGAACTGTCATCGTGATGGATCCCAAGACAGGCGCAATCGTGGCTCACGCAACTGCGCCAACTTTTGATCCGAATAACACCAAGAACGTTGCGCTCTCCTTGATGCGTAATCCCTCTGTCCAAGATGTCTATGAACCAGGTTCTACGGGCAAAGTCATGACAATGGCTGCAGCTCTTGAAGAGAAGACGATTACACCTACAACAGTATTTTCAGTTCCTTACATGTTAAAGCGGGCAGGATCTACATTCCACGATCACGAGCGCCATGCAACGCAACATTTAACTACATCTGGAATCCTTGCAGTTTCGAGTAATACAGGAACTATCAAAGTGGGCGAGACTTTGAGCCACGACACTTTGTATAACTACCTCACCAAGTTTGGAATCGGATCAAAGACTGGTTCTGG
>WLJF01000112.1 GCA_009701945.1 Actinomycetota bacterium | reverse complement strand
TCTGTGGTGCGCGTGGTAACTAGTTCAATAAGTTTTGGAGTCAGTGCCTGCGCAATAGATTGACGTTCTGCAGCAGGAATATCTGTCCACTCATCTGGCTCATTGGACAGATGTGTGAAGTAATGCGTTGCCACCTGTGCTGCACGAAATGGTTGGAAACCAAGTTCCTTCGCAAATGCTTTACGCTCAAGTGGACCAAAATCAGCTAAATGCTTAGGTGCCTTCTTGCGCTGTACTGGTTCATCAAAGACTAATTTAAGTTCTGTCGGACGCTCAGTTGTCATAGAAGACCTGAGTCCTGTGCGCGACGCACCACTTCAAGTGCGAGCCACAGTGCAGGTGCGGCAAAGAGAACAGAATCAAGGCGATCCATAATCCCGCCATGTCCTGGCAGTAAATTGCCCATATCTTTAATTGCCATATCGCGCTTAAGCGCTGATTCAATGAGATCACCTGAGGTTGCTGTAAATACTGTGATGACTCCAGCAAGTGCTCCAAGCCACCAATGCGAGTCCATGATGAAATGAAATGCCAGTGATCCGCCAATGACTGTAAAGATCAGTGAACCGATAAGACCTTCAATGGTCTTCTTAGGGCTGATCTTCGGAGCAAGTGGATGCTTACCTAAGAGAACACCTGTCAGATATCCAAAGGTGTCATTACAACCTACGAGAACAACAAGAGTCATCACTCGCTCAAGTCCATTGTGGGGACGAGCTAAGAGAATAAGAAAGCCTGCTAAAAAGGGAAGATAGACAAGTGCTAGAGCAGAAGCTGAAGCAGTACTGACAAATCCTTCAATTCCTCGTGGAAGTAAAAGAACAAGCAGGCACGGAAATGCAATTGCTGTTGCAACGGCAAGTCCTGATACTCCACCAAACCACGCTGCTGCTGAGAGTGCAATGGCAGATGTTGTCAGTGACCACAGTGGAATTTCAATCTTTGTCGTAGTCAGCGCATGGTGTAGTTCGCGTATTCCAAGAACAACAGCGAGAGTGACAAGGCCTGCAAAGATAACTCTGTAACTTACGAGTGAGAACCAGACGAGTGCTACAAGAAATAAACTGACACCGATCGAGGGCAGAAGCTTGCGACCTGCGCGCTTATTAATCGCCTCGTTAATCGAATGTAAGTCAGACACAATGGGTGGAACATCAAGGAAGTCTTTAGACCTCGAGAAGTTCAGCCTCCTTGTGCTTTAAGAGCTCATCAATCTTTGCCACATGATCTGAAGTGATTTTCTCTAGCTCTTTCTCACCACGACTCAAATCATCTTTTCCAATATCGCCATCTTTTTCTAACTTCTCCATCAGCTCTTTCGCTGTGCGGCGAATATTGCGCATAGAAATCTTTGAATCTTCAGCCTTGGTCTTTGCCACCTTGATGTAATCCTTGCGGCGCTCCTCCGTCAGCTGTGGGAAGTTCACACGGATGATGGCGCCATCTGTTGCAGGGTTAACGCCCAGATCTGACTCACGGATCGCCTTTTCAATAGATGACATCGCACCCTTATCAAAGGGAGAGACGACTGCCATACGTGATTCAGGAATCTGAATAGAGGCAAGCTGTGAAAGAGCAGTCCATGTGCCGTAGTAATCGACCATGATCTTGTTAAACATCGCAGGGTGAGCTCGTCCTGTGCGGATCGCACCAAAATCATCTTTTGCTACTTCGACAGCCTTATTCATTTTATCGGTTGCATCTGCGAGTGCGCTTGTTACATCTGCCATGGTCTGTGCCCCTTAATCCTTAAATTACCTAGCGTTACTCTCGTTTAAGAAACGAGAGTTCCAATCTTTTCACCGCGAACGGCGCGGCCGATATTTCCATTGGTCATAAGATCAAAGACCACGATAGGTAGGTGGTTCTCGCGACAGAGGCTAAATGCTGCAGCATCTGCAACTGCCAGTGACTTCTGTAGAACTTCATCGTAAGAAATAGTGTCGAACTTAGTCGCGCTCTTATCTTTGCGAGGGTCTGCGTTATAGACGCCATCGACTCCGGACTTTGCAAGCAGAAGTGCACCCGCACCAATTTCAAGTGCGCGCTGCGCTGCAACGGTATCTGTTGTGAAAAATGGCATTCCAGCACCCGCACCGAAAATCACAACGCGACCCTTTTCAAGGTGGCGGATGGCACGGCGTGGAACATAAGGCTCTGCAACTTGGCCCATAGTGATTGCTGTCTGGACGCGAGTATCAACGCCCTCTTTCTCAAGAAAATCCTGGAGCGCTAAACAGTTCATGACTGTTCCGAGCATTCCCATGTAGTCAGCGCGTGAGCGTTCCATCCCGCGCTCAGAAAGTTCTGCGCCGCGGAAGAAGTTACCTCCGCCGACAACGATTGCGATTTGAACGCCGCTTCGAACGACATCTGCAATCTGCTTTGCTACATCTGCTAAAACATCGGGATCAACACCGATGCCTTTCTTGCCACCAAAAACTTCTCCAGAAAGCTTAAGGAGCACTCGACCATAGTTACCTCTGGTACCTGGCATGAGTGCTCCCTTCGCTTCTTAGAGAAATTCTAACTTTTCTTGAGTCTATTACCCTCGATAGAAAAGCTTATTGACCCACGCGGAAGCGGTGGAATGCCTTCACGGCTGTTCCTGCTTCATCGAGAATCTGCTTGACGGTCTTCTTTGCATCCTTAGCGAAAGCCTGCTCGATCAGTGAAACTTCCTTCACAAAACCGGTGACGCGACCTTCGATGATCTTAGAAAGTGATGCTTCTGGCTTGCCTTCTGAGCGAGCTGTCTCTTCTGCAAGACGACGCTCTGTCTCAATCAGGTCTGCTGGAACATCTTCACGATTGACGTAGCGAGGAGCGAAAGCTGCGATGTGCTGTGCAACATCCTTACCAACTTCAGCTGCTTCCTTTGCAAGTGAGACCAGGACGCCAACTTGTGGTGGCAAATCTGGGCTTGTCTTGTGAAGGTAGAGACCAACTGGTCCCTCAATCACTGCAACGTTACGGATTTCAATCTTTTCACCAAGTGTTGCATTGCCTTCATCAATCACAGACTGAACGGTTTTGCCGTTAGCCATTGTTGATGAGAGGAAGGAAGCAACATCTGCTGACTTTGATGAGAGAAGGTGTTCAACAAGCTCATCGCCAAGTGCGATAAAACGCTCGCCCTTTGCAACGAAGTCTGTCTCGCAATTGAGTTCAAGCATGACACCAAGGTCACTTGAAACCTTTGCAACAACTAAACCATTTGAAGTAAGGCGACCTTCGCGCTTTGTAACGCCCTTTTGTCCCTTAACTCGAATGATTTCAACAGCCTTGTCGTAATCACCATCTGCTTCATCAAGTGCCTTCTTGCAATCGAGCATTCCTGCTGCGGTTGCTTCGCGAAGGCGCTTTACATCTTCTGCTGAATAGTTA
>WLJF01000111.1 GCA_009701945.1 Actinomycetota bacterium | reverse complement strand
CCAAGAGATCGAGTTGCAAGCCAACTTCCTCTTGCAACCACGCGAGCCAAAGTTGGCTCTTCAGTAGTCCTTACTATCTCTGACGGACCAGGAGATGCCATCGTTCCTGACAATCTCGTTGGTATGTCACTCATTGATGCGCGATCTGCGCTGACATCTGTTGGTCTTCTTGTCTCTCAAACAATTGCGTCCCCTTCAGATCAACCTCAAGGAACTGTTCTTGATGTCATGCCTGCAGTGGGATCAGTAACTGAGGCAGGAAGTTCTGTCATTCTCACCATTGCAAGCGGTGAGGTAACAGTTCCGAACTTGATTGGTATCGAAGCAATTCAAGCCAAGACCCTACTTATCCAAGCAGGATTTTTGATTAAAGAATTTTATGATTACGACTCAGCACAACCTGCAGGAGTTGTTATCCGACAAGCACCGGAGGCTGCAACAACGCAGACAATTGGTAAGTCAGTAACAATTACGATCAATAGACAACCGTAATTACTTAGAGCTGCCCACAACAGGAGATAGTCCAACGGCACGCTTTGGTGCATCCACATCTCCACACTTAACCAACCAGTTAGCAAGCATCTGGTGGCCATGTTCTGTTAATACAGATTCTGGGTGGAACTGAACACCTTCAATGGGAAGAGTTGTGTGTCGCATCGACATCACAACACCTGATTCAGTAGATCCTGTAATTTCAAGAACTGCAGGAACGGTGTCGCGTTCAACTGCAAGTGAGTGATAACGAGTTGCCGTAAAAGGTGAAGGAAGATTTGCAAGTACGCCTGCACCATTATGAATAACTTGTGAAGTCTTTCCATGAAGTAGCTCTGGCGCACGAGAGACAGTTGCACCGAATGCTTCACCAATTGCTTGATGCCCAAGACACACTCCAAAGAGTGGGATTGATTTGTCTGCGCAGAAATCAATCATGGCAATACTGACACCCGCTTTATCGGGTGTGCCAGGTCCGGGAGAGATCAAGACCCCGTCATACTTCGCCGCTTCGCTCGCTTCAACTTCATCATTGCGAACAACGGTGCACTCAGCGCCCAATTGCTGCAGATACTGCACCAGATTGAAGACGAAGGAGTCATAGTTATCGATGACGAGGATTCGAGCCATGCCGTAATTGTGCTGTAACCTAGGCCCCATGCCAAAGTCGAAATTGCGTAAGAAGGTTCAGGAGCAGCACGCTCACGAAGAACAGCATCATTTTGAGGAAGAATCACCAATCCTCGAGAGTCCATCATGGCTTGCACCTGTCATGGTCGCTAACTTTCTCATCGGCCTCTTCTGGATTGTTGTCTTCTATGTAAGCCAGACTGCCTATCCAATCCCAGGCATCGGTGCATGGAACATGATTATTGGTTTTAGCTTTATTGCAGTTGGTTTCTCACTCGCAACCAAGTGGCGTTAAAGAACTCTTAACCTAAGGCCAACTCTTATGGGAAAGAATGTAAGGCGTCAGTTCCCAAAGCCATCAGAACTTGCACCACTTCTTCAATTCTCATTACCTACTCTGCGCCGCAAGAAGCGTCGCCTTGAGAAGGCTTACACAATCTGGGATCTGCGCGATATCGCAAAGCGTCGCACACCTAAAGGTCCATTTGATTACACCGATGGATCTGCAGAGAGTGAAGTAAGTCTTGAACGAGCACGCCAGGCATATCGTGACCTCGAATTCATTCCAAGCATTCTCAAAGATGTATCCACCGCAGATTTAACACGCACCTCTCTCGGTGAAACATTCTCAATGCCAGTAGGTATTGCTCCAACTGGGTTTACTCGCATGATGCAGACTCAAGGTGAGATCGCTGGTGCAAGGGCTGCCGAAAAATTTGGAATTCCTTTTACTCTCTCAACTCTTGGAACAAGCACAATCGAAGATGTAGTTGCTGCTGCCCCTGATGGTCGCAACTGGTTCCAGTTATATATGTGGAAAGATCGCGAAGGCAGCATGGCACTCGTTGAACGCGCAAAGCGTGCTGGAGTTAAGAACCTGATGCTCACAGTTGATGTCCCTGCAGCGGGACAACGTATTCGTGATTACCGCAATGGACTCACTGTTCCTCCACGTTTAACTGCAGGAACAGTGATTAACGCAATCCCAAGACCTGCATGGTGGATTAACTTCTTAACCACACCTTCCATCGAATTTGCATCAATGAAGAATTGGGAAGGCACCGTTGGTGAACTCCTTGATTACATGTTTGATCCCACAATGACTTGGGAGGATCTCAAATGGATTCGCGAGCAGTGGGATGGCACTTTGACTGTTAAGGGAATTCAAAACCTTGAGGATGCGAAGAAGGCTGCAAAGTTAGGCGCTGATGCAATTCTTCTTTCAAACCATGGCGGTCGCCAGCTCGATCGTGCTCCAGTTATGTTGCACCTACTTGCAGATGTCAAGAAGGAATTTAAGAAGGATTACGAAATCCATATCGATACTGGAATCATGCATGGCGCAGATGTATTGGCTGCTGTGGCACTTGGTGCTCAATTTACTTATGTGGGACGCGCATACCTTTATGGCCTTATGGCTGGCGGTCAAGATGGTGTTGAGCGCGCCCTGGAAATTATGCGCACCCAAATGGTTCGCAATATGAAGTTACTTGGTGTCAATTCACTTGATGAGTTAACGCCGAAGCATGTTCGCTTCCTAAATCGTCAATAACGATTACTCTAGCGTTCATGAAGTTAGCGCTTGCAAGCATCTCTTATCTCATCACTGTATTTGCATTAGTCCTGCTTGCAATTCGCGTTCGCCAACTCATCGCTATCTATAAGAAGCAGCAACCAGATCCGACTCGCAGCAACGATAAGTCTGCGCGCTTTAAGAACATGCTCAAAGAAGTTCTGGGCCACACCAAGATGCTTAACTTCACCGGAACAGGAATTGCACACTGGTTTGTGATGATTGGTTTCGGAGCACTCTTTGGAACTCTTGTCACTGCATATGGTCAAGTAATCAACCCAGAGTTCGCACTTCCCATCATTGGTCACTTCGTGGGTTATGAACTCTTTGCTGAAGTCATTGCAGCCTTAACTGGTATCAGCATTGTGACTCTCATTGGAATTCGCCAAGTAACTCGCTTTAGAATGCTCAATCGCTTTAGCGGTTCAGGAATGGGTAAGGCGTATTACGTTGAAGCAACGATTTTGGCTGTTGTCTTCTGTGTTATTGCACTACGTGGATTAGAAGGCGCACTCGCTGGTGAAACTTCATGGAACTGGCACTACGCAATCTCTTGGCCTGCAGTTGCTGCTTTCAATTCAATGTCCACTGCATCCATTGAAAGTGCGATTGTTATTGTTGCAACGCTCAAAATTGTTGTTTCGATGGCTTGGTTTATTGTCATTGCATCCAACCTCACCATGGGTATTGCATGGCACCGCT
>WLJF01000110.1 GCA_009701945.1 Actinomycetota bacterium | reverse complement strand
TCCTCTTGTTTATGTGCAACGCACTCACCCTGACCTAGACGTTGTGACGCACGGACTCACGCTTTGGGATCTTGATCGCGAATTTGCAACAGGTGGATTCGGTGGAAAAACATTCCTTCCACTACGCAAAATTCTTGGAGTTTTGCGTGATTCATATTGCCGATCTATCGGTGTCGAATACATGCATATCTCAAACCCTGAAGAACGTCAGTGGATGCAACAACATATTGAAGTAGGTCTACCATCTATCGAACGCGAAGAGCAGATACGTATTTTGCGTAAACTCAATAGCGCAGAAGCTTTCGAATCTTTCTTGCAAACTAAGTTTGTTGGGCAGAAGCGCTTCTCTCTCGAGGGTGGCGAATCTGTTATCCCACTGACAGATGCAATTGTTTCTGCAGCTGCAGAACGTGGTCTTGATGAAGTGTGTATCGGTATGCCGCACCGTGGACGCCTCAATATGCTTGCAAATATTGCTGGTAAATCTGTCGGTCAAATTTTCCAAGAATTCCAAGGACACTACGCCGAGAACCAAGTCCATGGCTCAGGCGATGTGAAGTACCACTTAGGTACAGAAGGTGTCTTCACGGCGCAATCCGGAGCAAAGACCAAGATTTATCTTGCAGCAAATCCTTCTCACCTTGAAGCAGTCAATCCTGTACTTGAAGGCATTGTTCGAGCAAAGCAAGATCGCCTTAATACCAAGGGTGCTTACACAGTGCTTCCAATTCTCTTGCACGGTGATGCATCTTTCGCTGGACAGGGTGTTAACGCTGAAACTATGCAACTTGCAGGACTTCCGGGATATCGCACGGGTGGAACAATCCATATTGTCGTCAATAATCAAGTTGGATTTACTACTTCTCCTAATGCTTCACGCACTGCTCGTTACTGCACTGATGTTGCAAAGATGATTGAAGCTCCCATCTTCCATGTCAATGGAGATGATCCTGAAGCATGTGTTCGCGTTGCACACCTTGCCTTCGAATATCGCCAAGCATTCAAGAAAGATGTTGTCATCGATATGGTCTGCTACAGACGTCGTGGCCACAACGAAGGAGATGAGCCAAGCTTTACTCAGCCACTTATGTATAAGTTAATTGATGAAAAGCGGACTACTCGTACGTTGTATACCGAGGCACTTGTTGGTCGTGGAGATATCACACCTGCAGAGGCAGATGAGATTGCACGCGATTATCAGATTCAACTCGAAGAAGTCTTTGCATCCGTTGCTAATTATCAAGAAGAGCACGATCCAAACTTCGTTCCACCGATTGTTCCGAATGCAGAGGATGTTCCAACATTTATCTCTGAGCAACTCATCCGCGAGATTGCAGCAACACAGGTTGCAGTCCCAGAAGGTTTCCATGTTCATCCAAAGCTTCTGCCACAACTTCAAAAGCGCGCAGAATCAATAAACGATGGAACTATCGACTGGTCTACTGGTGAAATGCTTGCATTTGGCTCCCTCCTCAAAGAAGGCCGACCAATTCGATTAGCTGGTCAAGATTCACGTCGCGGAACATTCTCTAATCGCCATGCGGTAATCATCGATAAAGAAAATGGAAACGAGTGGACTCCACTTCGCTCTCTCATCTCTGATGAAAATCAATTCTTTGTCATCGACTCATTGCTCAGCGAATACGCAGCGATGGGTTTTGAATATGGATACTCAGTCGTTCGTGATGAAGCCCTCGTATTGTGGGAAGGTCAGTTCGGCGACTTCGCTAATGGTGCGCAGACAATCATCGATGAATTCGTCTCTTCTGCGCTTCAAAAGTGGGGCGAGCGTTCATCTGTCGTGCTCTTGCTTCCCCACGGCTATGAAGGCCAAGGACCAGATCACTCTTCCGCTCGCATTGAGCGCTTCTTAGCTCTTTGTGCTGAAAAGAATATGACGGTTGCTCAGCCTTCAACTCCTGCTTCTTACTTCCACTTGTTGCGCTTTCACGCAGCAAACCCAAAGCGACGCCCAATGGTTGTATTCACACCAAAATCAATGTTGCGCCTAAAAGCTGCTGCATCATCAATAAGCGATTTCACTTCAGGAACATTCCTACCTGTTATTGGTGATTCAACAGTGAATAACGCATCACGTTTGATCTTCTGCTCAGGAAAGATTTATCACGATCTCGTTGCAGAGCGCACGAGTCTTAATGACAGTAGCACTGCAATAGTTCGAGTCGAGCGCCTTTATCCGCTCCCTGTTGCGCAGATGGAAGTTGAAGCGAAGAAGCATCCAAACGCTAACTTGCTCTGGGTTCAAGACGAACCTGCAAACCAAGGCGCATGGCCACACGTTGCACTCAGTACTACTGAGTCAATCGGTGGAACTTCAGTTGATGCTCGCGTATTACGTCGCATTTCTCGTCGAGCATCCGCATCTCCTGCAACTGGAAACCATCATCTGCACGAGGATGAGGCAAAGGCGTTAATGGATGAGGCATTTACTCGATGAGTGCTGAAGTACAAGAACTTGGTTTATCTGGGCAAGAGTTCGTTATGTTCAGCACCGACTGGTGTGGATATTGCAAGCGTCTTAAGAGCCAGCTTGATGAAAATGGAATCACATTCCGTGAGATTAATGTTGAGCAAGAGATCAACTATGCATCATTCGTTGAGAAGGTAAATGGCGGAAACCGAGTTGTTCCAACACTTCTATTCTCAGACGGTGAAGCTCTCACCAATCCATCTGTGATTGCTGTCAAAGAAAAGCTCGCAAGCCTTTAGATTACCTTCCGCGCTTCATTCTGAATTGAATTTTTGCGCGCACTGCAGTGATTGGTAGCCAGCCCCAGGTGCGTGAATCTGTGCCTGCCTCGTTATCGCTTAAGACAAATATTGTGGGCATATGCCCATCTGATGCACGGGTCTCACTGATCCGCTTCACATAGAAGATGCCTGGCTGTTCATCTCGCTCGATGACGATGACATCACCTACTTTGATGCGATTAAACCCCGTGAGTTTGTACTTGGCCCATCGCCCCATCAACCAATCACCTGCATGATATGTAGGCGCCATGGAATCGCCTTCGATGATCATCGATGCGTGCTTTGCCATGGCAGGATTCTAGAGCTTCGAGTACTCTCGCGCTTATGAGAAACATTCTTACACCGAAAATAACCGTCCACGCACACTGCGATCTTCCTTGTGGTGTCTACGATCCAGCACAAGCGAAGATTGAAGCGCTCTCTGTTAAGGCATGCATGGAAAAGTATGCAGCTAACCCAGATGCAGATTTCCGTTCACGTTCTGTTGCAATTAAAGAAGAGCGTTCACATCAGGTAAAGGAGCACCTTTGGGTTCTCTGGACTGATTACTTCAAGGCACCACACTTTGAGAAGTACCCACAGTTGCACTCACTCTTTAATGAGGCGACAAAGCTTGCAGGTGCTGCAGGCACAAAGGGAACTCAAGATGTTGCAGT
>WLJF01000011.1 GCA_009701945.1 Actinomycetota bacterium | reverse complement strand
TGCGATGGTCGATACAACGAGACCTGTTAGCAAGAGCCATGCTGATGCCGCTGCGACTTCGCCCCACCCAAAGAACTTAGTAAAGGTCAGCAGTGGAGCAACCTTTTCCTGAACAACATACTTAAGTGCGCTAAGTAATCCAGTTGCCAAGATCCATCCGACGAATGCAGAGAAAACTCCTTCGAGAAGGAATGGAAGTTGTATTGACCAAGACGAGGCACCAACGAGTCTCATAACTCCAGTTTCGCGACGTCGATTAAATGCAGCAATGCGCAGTGTGTTGCTTATCAGAAGTGAAGCAGTGAGCACTGAAAGAAGTCCGACAATGAGTGCGCCATTACGGAGAACTGCGAGTAACTTAAAGAATTTCTCAAGGATTGTGCGCTGATCTTGAACGATATCAACACCAGGACGTCCACTAAATGCACTGACAACAACATCAAATTGTGTTGGATCCTTTAGTTTGACACGGAATGATTCTGGCAGCTGATCTGCAGTCACATTCTGAGCAATTGCAGAGTTTTTAAATCGCTCTTGGAATCGCTTGAATGCTTCAGATTGTGATTCATAGAAGACGCTCTGAACTACTGGAAGTGCTTCAAGATCTGCCTTAATTGATGATCGTTGATCTGGCGAAACTACTCCCGCTCCGCAGGATGGAGATTCAGAGAGTGAGCCACAAAGAAATACTGAGACTTCGATTTTGTCATACCAATAATCTTTCATCGCACTTACTTGCGAATTAGAAAGCAATCCAATCCCAAGGAGAGAAAGTGAGATTGCAACAGTCACTATGACAGCAAATGTCATGGTGAGATTACGACGAAGTCCAATTCGGACTTCGCTCATTAAGAATCCTGCGCGCATCTATCTGCCCCTTATCCCGTGTATCCGTAGACGCCGCGAACTTGATCGCGAATAACATGGCCGCCATCGAGTTCAATTACTCGTTTGCGCATCTGATCAACAATCCCTGAATCGTGTGTAGCCATGAGAACAGTTGTGCCTTCACGGTTAATGCGATCAAGTAATTTCATAATTCCCACAGATAGCGCGGGGTCTAAGTTTCCAGTTGGTTCATCGGCAATAATGATTGATGGACGAGTCACATATGCTCTTGCAATCGCTACGCGCTGTTGTTCGCCACCTGAGATTTCTGAAGGCAAGCGATCACCTTTATCTTCAAGTCCCACGAGCTCCAGCATTTCGGGTACTTCGCGATTGATTTCTTTCTGCGAATATCCGAGGACATGAAGTGAAAATGCAATGTTCTCAGAAATTGTTTTGTTGGGGAGTAAGCGGAAATCTTGGAAAACGGTTCCTACTTGGCGGCGAAGTTCTGGAACTTTATGATTTGCAAGAGTCCCAAGATCTTTTCCAGCAACATGGATGACTCCTGTTGTTGGACGTTCTTCGCGGAGAATCAATCGCAAAAATGTAGATTTTCCTGAACCTGACATACCTACAAGGAAGACAAACTCCCCCTTGAGGATTTCAATATTTACACCCTCCAGAGCAGGGCGATCCTGACCCGAGTAAATCTTCGTAACATTTTCAAACTTAATCACACGCTGCTCCTTTGAGACCTGACCCTAGTTTATGGAGCGAAGCTGCTATTTCTGGGTTAATTCGAGCTTTTTATGAGAATTCACAGACGAAAGAATTATCACAGCAGGCGTGAAATAGCTGCTAAATCAGGTGAAAATTATTGTGAAGCGCTACGCCGCCAGCGAATTCCCGCTTCGATGAAATCATCTATTTCGCCATTTAACACAGCCGAAGTATTACCAGTCTCATGATTATTACGAAGATCTTTAACCATTTGATAAGGGGCTAGCACGTAGGAACGCATCTGATTTCCCCATGATCCAGTGTTATCGCCCTTAAGCGCATTGATTTTTGCCTGTTCTTCTTGACGTCGACGTTCGAGTAATTTCGATTGCAGCACGGCCATCGCAGTGGCCTTGTTTTGAATCTGTGACCGTTCGTTTTGGCACGAGACAACAATTCCAGTTGGAATATGGGTCAAGCGCACGGCAGAGTCAGTTGTATTAACGCCTTGTCCGCCCGGACCAGATGAACGATAAACATCGACGCGAATTTCCTTCTCGTCCAATTCAATGTGGTCACTCTGCTCAACTACTGGAACTACTTCGACGCCTGCAAAAGAAGTATGTCGACGAGATTGTGAATCAAAGGGAGAAATGCGAACTAAGCGATGTGTTCCTTGCTCGACCGATAACGTTCCATATGCATAAGGCGCAGTAACTCGGAAAGTAGTGGACTTGATTCCCGCCTCTTCGGCATAAGAAGTTTCAAGAACGTCAACTTTGTATTCATGACGTTCGCAGTAACGCAGATACATGCGCATCAACATCTCTGCCCAATCAGCTGCTTCAACCCCACCTGCCTCTGAGCGAATGGTGATCAATGCATCGCGATCATCGTATTCTCCATTGAGAAGAGTGGTTACTTCAAGTTCGCTAATTGCTTTGATTGTTGCATCAAGTTCGCTCTCTGCATCATGCAGAGCAGAACCACCAGGTTCACCCGCTGCTAATTCAAAGAGAACGGGCAAATCATCTACCCTGCGACGCAAACCTTTAAGCCGGGCAATTGTTGATTGCACTCTAGATAACTTACTTGTGACTGCTTGAGCCTTTTCAGGGTTGTCCCATAAATTTGGAACTCCAGCCGCGGCTTCCAATTCAACGGCTTCGGCCTCGAGCTTAGGAAGATCTAAGACTTTTTCAATCGAGGTAAGGGTCGCACCAATCTCGTTGATTTCGAGGATGTATTCGCGGGCCATAGATGAAGGATAGCGACAAGTTCTAGTTTTTGAATTTACCTCTGATTTAGGTTGCCTAGATTAAGGCCGTAGTAGTTGGTCGTAATTTTTCGCTCGTCAAAGGTGCCCACATGCGAGGTAATTTCTACAGAATCTATATTTATAAAAGGTATGACAAACGGAAGTCGTGCAGTTGAGGAAGTCTGTATTGATAGTTGGTAGCCGTCGCATGAGATTTGATTTACTCTCATTTCACCGAGTTGTGGACCAAATACATCCCTTCTGTTTCTATTGAGCTCATTAATCGCATCAATCGAATTCCATTTTCCTTTTTCACAATCGATGGGAATGCCTGGATCTGTTTCGCCCTCGCCTAAGTTACGTATAAAACTAATGAGGTTGTATTCGCCTCTGTAATAAGCATTCAGGTCCAGACTTTTCACGCCACGTTGTGCGGCAGCTTCCGTTGCCTGAGTCAGTGAACGTTTAGCGAAATAGACCGAGGAAATATCAGTCAGAATCATTAGTGTAATAAGAATTGTCATGAATAGACTGAGAATTAGTACGGACAGAGATCCCCGATCATCTCTCAGCAAGAATTTGATATTGACCAGTGCGGACTTGCTTGATTTTAGGCCCATGGAGATACGTATTCAATTGCTGAAACTTTAATCTTGGGATGCGTCTGTGCATTTTGCGTCAATGTAATTCGAACTGCAGTTTCTGGGCTAATGCATGGACGAGCACTACATTCAATAGTCATTTCTAATTCTCCACTTTCTAAGGATCCCTCGAATCCCAATAGGCTCGCTCCTTTTGAAACAATTTGAAATGCAACCCCAAATGCGATCTCATCATTAGCGCTCGTAACAAAACCTCTTGTTGCTTCGCGCGCTAATGTGCGCAACGAATCATTCCCATCAGTAACCGATGCGAAACTATTCATGTAAATGAATAGCGGAACAAAAAGAGGAATAGCCAACGCAACGAATTCAACGGAGGCACTTCCTCGTTCTTCACCTATTAGGCGCAGGAATCGATTCTTGATCGGGATTACCTCTGATTTTCAACAATGGCTATCCCGCTCACATCTATCTGCGGATTTGAACCTGTGATTTGCGATAGACCTGGAATTAACTGAACCAGGGATTTCTTCCGGTGACTGATGATGAGGTCGAGATTCTGATTTGGGTCAGGTGAATAAATCTGGAGGAAGGTATCTGAATCCTTGAACTCACCACTAATGGCTCTACTTGATGCTTCGTCTTGAGCAGAAATTTTCTCCATATTCCTGGCATGAAGAGCAACGCTAAGCTGAGCTGCAATGAGGAAGACAGTGAGCAGGGGAATTAGCACCAAAGAACTTTCAGCACTTCCCTTTTCATCTTTCAGAAATCTTGAAACAAGTGAAAAACCCACTACCGAATACCATTCATAGCATCGAGAGAGTTCTTGAGAATTGCAGTGAGTCGAGGAGCGGCAATTGTCCACAGAGCTGTCACTAACCCAGTTGTCATCAATACAACCAAAACCCATCCTGGCACATCGCCTCGATCATCACTGAATGCCTTATAAAACCTCGACTTCTTAAATTCCAGAATTCGGATAGTAAAATACGTTGTTACAGCTGCCATTTTGATTGCGATTACTTCATTCATTGCATTCCTCTTTCTTTACTAGTTTTGGGCGAATAGGTTTAAATTTGAGAGTGATGGCCAGAGCGCAAAAAGAATGGAAATTGGCAGAATTAGAAACACGACGGGGATCATCATCGAGAGCTCTGCCTTTGCAGCAGCTGCAAGAACTTGATTGCGTTGGCCGTCCCGAGCTTCACGAGCATGGCTATGAAGCACATCAATTAGCGGGGCGCCACGTGTTATTGCAATTACAACTGAATCAACAAATCGACGGATCGTAATTGATTGGATTCTCCGTCCCATTGAATCAAGTGCAGAAGCAAATGGATTGCCTTCCGTTACCGACTCGATTACTTTTGAAAATTCCTTCACTAAGGCTCCCTGGCCTCGTGCAGATATACGACGCATAGAAGTGAGTGGTGACTCTCCTGCCGAAAGGGCAAGTGTTAATGCCTCAATTATTGCAGGAAAATCAGATTCAATAGATTCTCGATGATTCTTTAACTCGTTACTCAAACTTTGCTCTGTAAAGAGAACCACGGAAAATACAGATAGTAATGCTAGGAGAACAAGAGAAAGTGCAGAGAGATTGATGACAACAGATGCGATAAATTCTGTAGAAAGAAGAAGACATATGAGAATTAATTGACGGATGCGGAAATTCTCGTAGCTACGCTCACTTGTGTACCCAAGTTCAATCAATTTCTCTCGGACATTCGTTCGATCTCTTATTTTCATGATGTGTCTTAAAATTGATTTTTCCCACGAAAAATCGTCGGCAAGCAAGAAGAACACGGGAATCAATACAAGAGCTGTAACTGAAAGAGAATTCCGCATCATTGTCTCCTTGAGGGCAGATCTATGAATATGCGATTTGGAGCAGGAATTCGGCTGAGAGAATTCATCCAAAAGTAGGCGACCGCCGTAAGACCCAGTCCTGTGCCAAGAATTAGAACACCAGTGGGTGTTGAGAATGCCTGTGACGTAGATGGCTGAGTTGATAGGAGTAGGAGAAGTATCCAGGGTGCTGCTGCGGACAAATGTGCTGAGTTTTTAATCCAGCTTTGTTTTACTTCAATTTCCCTGCGAAGCGATAAATCCTCACGGATAAACTTTGATAGTAAGCGCAATATATTAAGCAATTCCGCACCCCCTAATTCTCTGGCAATTAGGAGGGCTTCAATTATCAAATCGAAGCTGGGATGAGCAATTGATTCTTTCACTTCTATAAGAGCCTTACTGAAATTGCCCTCGGAGTAGAGATTTTCAGCGAAATATTCAAAATCGGTCCTCAAGATTTCAGGTCCTCGTAACGCTAAGCCAGCAAGACATTCGTTGATTGATAGTCCGGACTGCACGCCAGAAATAAGGATGTCGATTAATTCAGGACATGCACTATGGATAGCTGACTTCCGCTTCGAATCACTACTCCGCTTGGCAATCAAGGTAAAAATCGCCACGAAAAGAGCAAATGAAATTGCGATCATTGTCGAATGCGAAAAAATTAATGAAATAAGGAATGCTGCAAATACGAACATAAGGGAGGTCATGGTTTCTTTGCTAAAGGTGATTTTCTCTATCAAAGCATGGACCCCAATCCCCGCTCGTAATTCTCCCCATTCCAACGCCATACATTTTCTATTTCCACTCGATCATTTTCATACCGGCCAGTTACTCTTGATACTTCTGTAATTCTTCGAGTTCCATTGTTTGCAAGAGAGACTTGCACCACCAGGTCTATTGCTGATGCAACAGTCGGTGCAATAAATTTGTGAGAAATGTTCTCTCCAGCCAGAAGTGGAAGAGTTTGCAACTTCGTAATCGCGTCACGAGCAGAATTGGCGTGCAAAGTGCCCATCCCAGGTAGGCCCGAGTTGAGAGCAAGTAAGAGATCTAAAGCTTCCGCTTGTCGAACTTCTCCAACAATGATTCGTGAAGGGCGCATACGTAGAGCCTCCTTAATCAGTTGCCGAAGTGTGATTTCTCCCTCGCCTTGAAGATTGGGTCCACGGGTCTGCATCTGAATGAGGTCTGGAACTCGCGGTTGAAGTTCAAATACTTCTTCGATAGTGATTACCCGTTGAGCAAGTGGTGTTTCTGAAATGAGTGCATTAAGAAGAGTGGTTTTACCTGCTTGCGTGCCGCCACTTATGAGGATATTTCTTCCGGTCTTGACCGCTTCGGAAAGTTCGTCTGCAATTCCTTTTGTCATGACTCCCAGCGACGCTAATTCATTGAGAGATTTCTGGCGCATAATATGCTTGCGTATATTTACTGCCCAGTGCTCAGCGGTAACCTCAGGAATGGCGACATGAAGACGACTTCCATCAGGTAATCGCGCGTCAACAAAAGGTTGAGATAGATCCAACCGTCTTCCACTCCATATGAGAGTTCTATCTACAAGGTCTCTGACGGCTTCTGATGTAAGTACGAGATTGATGAGTTGGCTCTTGCCCCCTCGGGCTACAAAGATTCTTTGCGGTGAATTGATCCAGATTTCTTCTACATTTGGGTCAGCGATGAGATGTGCAATCGGTCCAAAGACAACGTCGGGATCCATCGTTTCCATAGCCGAGAAGGTAGGACCTCTCTGACATCTTTATCTGGGGAAATTGAGTGCATGTGGATTGATTAGGTGTTCAACTACTTTCAGTCAACCCTTGTAACTCTTGGTTATCAAGGCGATTAAGAAGCTCCAGCGAACTCTCACCACGAACGGCTGAGGTGTATGACGACTTGCAAATGAATAGATCATTTCTCCATTGATGTAGCACTCGCTTAGAGAGAGTGTCTGCTACATCGTGCCCAGCTCGCAAAATTAGAGTGAACTCAAATCTTCCCAGGCGTGCACAAAGATCTTCCACCCTAATGTTTCTTTTCAGAATTTCAGCAAAGGAAAGAATTGCAACCTCATAATATGATTGCTGCACTGGATTATCTTCATCATCATCACTTTCTACGTTCTGATCAGTTGGAAATATCTGGAAACGAATGAGTGTGACTCGGCTTCGATTTCTTTCTGCCGTCGCTAAATCTCGGCGAAGATTTTCATAGAAGTATGGTGGTGCGGCTAGGTGCGTCAATGAATCTCGCAAACCATCATGTGAAAATGTCATCGGAACAAGAATGAATCCCAGGCGGCTGATAAAGTCCGGCCTATGCCAAATAAATCTGGGTCTGGTGAATCCACAAGCAAGGATGATTCCGGCAAGTCACCACACCGTTCAACGGTGGCAACCCTTCTCTATATTGAATCGGCAATCGTGCTCGCCCTAGGTTTATGGCTAGTCTTCTTTAGCTTTACCCATGAAAATGAGGAAGTCGCTCCGCTATTGGGCGAGATTTCATTTGCAATTCTGGGTGCCATCGGACTTTTTGCTGCAGGCCGAGGATATGTGCGGGGTAAGAATTACGGGAGATCTCCAGCAATCTTGTCGAACTTAATTGCATTGGGAGTTGCTTACTATCAGATTCAAGGGGCCTTCTACATCGGCGCAATAATCATTCTTGCCCTTGCTATACCAACGCTCTATTTTGCCTTCACTATTGCTAAGAATGAAGGCTGATGCGGATACGCATCACCATTCAACAACTTGCTTGTCCTCCCAGAGAACTCCCGTTACATCTCCCGCGTTGAATGGCCTGATTGCGAGCCAAATTGCAGTCGCTGCACCTTCTTCCGCAGAACGAGGCGCATCGGGACCGCCCATATCGGTCCGTGAATGATTTGGACATGTTGCATCGACTAGGAATCCGCGTGCACCAAGACCAGTCTCATGTGCGAGGTTACGAACTAATGCATTAACTCCCGCTTTGCTAATTCGATATGGGGCAAGTCCACCTGCATTTCCAGGTCCTGACATTCTGCCGAGACAGGCAGAGAAGATAATGACACGGCCGTTACGAGCATCTGCCATCGCGGGCGCAATCCCATTTACGAGTTGGAAAACAGAGTCGAGATTGATCGCCATCACGCGTCGCCATTCAGCGTCATTAGTTTTCAAAGTCTTAGACATCTTCTCGCTCATAACCCCATGGGCGAGAATTAAGACTGATGGAGTAGCAAGTGATTGCTTAAGTGAATCAATCAGCTTTCGCACTAGATCTGGTTGTTCAAGATCGCATGTAAATGTTGATATATGTGAGGTGGACACTCCGTTGTGATAACGATCTGCCTCGCGAATAAGTTTTGCAGCAGCTTCCAGACGTTGGTCATCTTTTGCAATCAGCGCAATATCGAAACCTTGCAAAGTGAGCGCCTTTGAGACCTCAAACCCAAGACCGCGACTTCCACCGGTGATAATCGCAAGCGGGCGGATGCTCTGAGATGACATGAACCAACTCTCTCAAAGTTTGGGATACCCCGCCTTTCGAAGGCAGAGGACGGGTTATGACCGTTGAAAATGTGCGCAATCTCGCGATATCTAGCCCTTAAAGCCATTTAACTCGCGCTCTCGCAGCCGATAGTCTTAGCCTGAAAATACTGGAATTTGCAAAGGAGCGCTCAGTGTCGCAATCAGGTCAGGACTTCGGCGCAAATGATTGGCTCGTCGAAGAAATGTTCGAGCGATATCAAGCCGATCCAACCTCCGTTCCACCTGAGTGGATTACCCACTTCCAGAATAATCCTCAAGCAGGAACTACGAGTGCACCGGTTTCTGGCGCACCAAAAGGTGGAACTCCGCCAACTCCGAAAACTGTAACTCCACCTAATATTTCAATGCCTGGCACTGCACCTGCTGCACCAACACCTGCAGCTCCTGTTGTTGCCGCACCCGTGCAGACACAACCTGTTGTTCGTAACGTCAATGCAGCTCCTGCAACACCAGCACAGCCAGTTGCAAAACCTATTCCAACTCTTGCAACACAGAGCGCCTCAACTCTGGAACCAATTCGCGGAGTGGCAGCTCGTGTTGTGCAGAGCATGGAAGCATCGCTGACAGTTCCAACAGCAACATCAGTGCGCGCAATTCCTGCCAAGTTGATGATTGATAACAGAATTGTTATCAATAACCATCTCAAGCGAACACGCGGTGGAAAAGTTTCATTCACTCATCTCATTGCCTACGCAATGATCAAGGCACTTCGTGCAATGCCAGAGATGAATGCCTTTTATGGTGAACTCGAAGGAAAGCCTGCTCTTGGAAAACCAGAACATATCAATTTAGGTATTGCCATCGACTTGGCAAAGCCGGATGGAACTCGTCAACTACTTGTTCCATCAATCAAGGGTTGCGAAGAACTTGATTTCGGTCAGTTCTGGGTCGCCTATGAAGAGATTGTGAAGAAAGCTCGCGGTGGAACGCTGACAGTTGAAGATTACGCAGGAACAACTGTGTCTCTCACAAACCCAGGAACTATTGGAACTGTTCACTCGGTTCCCCGTCTCGTTCAAGGTCAGGGATTGATTATCGGCGTTGGCGCTATGGATTACCCTGCCGAATTCCAGGGTGCGAGTGAAGCAACCCTTGCCCGCATGGCTATTAGCAAGGTCATCACGCTCACCAGTACATATGACCACCGAGTTATTCAAGGTGCGCAATCAGGAGATTTCTTAAAGCGCATCAATGAATACCTACTTGGTGCAGATAATTTCTATGACGAAATTTTCACAGCGTTGCGTATTCCATACGAGCCAATTCGTTGGGCATCTGATTTTGCCTTCACCAAAGATGATGAAATCGATAAGACGGCTCGCGTTCAGCAACTTATCCAGGCTTATCGCACCTGGGGCCATCTCATGGCAGATATTGATCCTCTTGTTTATGTGCAACGCACTCACCCTGACCTAGACGTTGTGACGCACGGACTCACGCTTTGGGATCTTGATCGCGAATTTGCAACAGGTGGATTCGGTGGAAAACCATTCCTTCCACTACGCAAAATTCTTGGAGTTTTGCGTGATTCATATTGCCGATCTATCGGTGTCGAATATATGCATATCTCAAACCCTGAAGAACGTCAGTGGATGCAACAACATATCGAAGTAGGTCTACCATCTATCGAACGCGAAGAGCAGATACGTATTTTGCGTAAACTCAATAGCGCAGAAGCTTTCGAATCTTTCTTGCAAACTAAGTTTGTTGGGCAGAAGCGCTTCTC
>WLJF01000109.1 GCA_009701945.1 Actinomycetota bacterium | reverse complement strand
GCAGGTGAAGTTGCTGGCGGTATGCATGGATCAAATCGTCTTGGTGGTAACTCACTGACAGACCTTTTGGTATTTGGTCGTCGCGCAGGTGCAGGAGCAGCTGAATACGTAAAGAGCGCTGGTGCAAACCCTGTCTCTGATGCAACTATTAAAGCTGCAGCAGAACGCATTGAGGCCCCCTTTAGTCGCGCAGGCGGAGAGAATTCATATTCACTCCACGCAGAACTTCAGGAAGTCACACATAACTTGGTCGGAATCATCCGCACACGTACTGAGATCGAGGAAGCAATCGCAAAGATCGCTGATATCCGCGCTCGCAGTAAGAATGTTGCAGTAGCTGGTGGACGTAAGTTCAACCCAGGATTCCACTTGGCATTCGATCTCGACAATATGTTGCTCGTTGCTGAATCAACTGCAAAGTCAGCACTGCTTCGTGAAGAATCACGTGGCGGTCACACTCGCGATGATTTCCCAGGAATGAATAGCACTTGGCGCCAGGTCAATCACATCTCATCTTTCGATGGCAACCAAGTCAACATCAAGGCGCAGGCCCTTCCGGTAATTCCAAAAGAGCTCTTTGACCTCTTTGATGTTCACGAACTCGAGAAGTACATGACACCGGCAGAAATTGCGAAAGGCGGAACCAACTAATGGCGCGCAAACTTAATCTTCGCATCTGGCGAGGAGATGCAACAGACGGTGGTCTTAAAGATGTGCAGGTAGATGTCAACGAGGGTGAAGTTGTTCTCGATGTTATTCACCGCGTTCAAGCAACACAGATGGGCGACTTAGCTGTTCGTTGGAACTGTAAGGCTGGCAAGTGTGGATCTTGTTCAATGGAGATCAACGGCAAGCCAC
Organism: Actinomycetota bacterium; assembly: GCA_009701945.1. GTDB lineage: Bacteria > Actinomycetota > Actinomycetes > Nanopelagicales > Nanopelagicaceae > Planktophila. The sequence continues at coordinate 2,590 of WLJF01000109.1, read as the reverse complement.
GCCTTGCTTGCATGACACAGGTTGCATCCTTTGATGAGGATGAAACCATTACCGTGACGCCACTTCGAGCATTCCCAATCATTAAAGATCTCGTTACAGACGTCTCATTTAATTATAAGAAGTCGATGGAGATTCCTGCATACGAACATCCAAAGGATCTAGCTCCAGGGGATGCTCGCATGGAACAGGTCGATGTTGAGCGCAGCCAGGAATTCCGTAAGTGCATTGAGTGCTTCCTATGTCAGGACACATGTCACGTTATCCGCGATCATGAAGAGAATAAGAAGTCATTTGCTGGCCCACGATTCTTTATCCGCATTGCAGAACTTGATATGCACCCACTTGATATGTTGAAGAACCGTAAGCGCACAGCACAAGAAGAGCACGGTCTCGGAATGTGTAACATCACAAAGTGCTGTACTGAAGTGTGCCCAGAGCACATCAAGATCACCGACAATGCAATCATTCCTATGAAGGAGCGCGTTGTTGATATTAAATACGATCCAGCACGCATGTTCTCAGGATTGTTAAAGCGAGAAAAGCGCAACTAATGTTGCTCATCCGCTGGGCAGTTCTTGCATTCTCAATGTGGATTGCAACGTTGATAGTTCCTGGCATCACCGTTGATGGTGGAGTTGGAACATATCTCTGGGTCGCGCTGCTCTTTGGGCTCATCAACAGCATCTTTGGCTCCATCATCAAGGTATTAACTTTTCCAGTCTCCATCGTGACCTTTGGGCTATTCCTCTTTGTTGTTAATGCTGCGATGTTGTCGTTGACTGCGCGTTGGAGCGAGAAGTTGGAAGTCACAGGTTTCTGGTCAGCACTGCTTGCATCCCTGATTATCAGCGTTATTACCACACTCTTTAAATCAACGAAGAAGTTGAAGTGACACTTTTGCAGATCCTGTTAGTCGCAGTCGGTGGAGTCTTTGGCTCACTCTTACGCTGGCAGGTTATTGAGACTCTTCCAACACTCTCACTTGGTGTCTTTGTGGTTAATCAATTGGGAGTACTCGCTGCTGGTTATGTCGCCTATCGGATGAAAACTACGATCAACCAACGACTTTTCTGGATTACAGGTTTTGCCGGTGGATTTACGACTATGTCATCACTGGCTTTCATTATTCACGAATCAAACCCATTAAGTGGCTTGCTCTATGCGGCAGCTTCACTTGCGGTGAGCTTGCTCATCCTCAATATCCTTAAGGATAAGGCGAAGTCATGAGATTACTTCCCTTTATCGCAGGTGCAGCACTTGGTGCACCACTTCGTTATTTGATCGATAAATTCTTTAGAACTAAATATGTATTCCCTGTTGGAATATTGATTGTCAACGTCGTTGGTTCATTCATCCTTGGCTATACACAAGATAATTACTTCGTTATGGGATTCTGTGGTGCATTCACAACATGGTCAGCATTTATGCTCGATGTTGATCGCGAGCTACCGTTCCGTAGGCGCACAGCAATAAACATTGCACTTACATTTGGGCTATCTATTGCAGCAGTTGCAGCAGGTTTTGCTCTAGCGTCCTAAGACGCTCTTCATCCACTTTTCGATCTCATCTGGGTGGCGTGGGATATTTTCAGAGATATTGCGGCAACCATCAGCGGGGACAACAACATCATCCTCAATGCGAATTCCGATTCCTCGATATTCAGGTGCGAATAACTCATCGTCAGGTTGGATATAGAGACCTGGTTCAACAGTGAGAACCATGCCTTCACGAAGAGGTGCATCGAGATACTGATCCTTACGAGCTTGTGCGCAGTCGTGAACATCTAGTCCCAAGTGATGGCTTACGCCGTGAAGAGTCCAACGTCGATGCAGACCAACTTCTGGCTTCAGTGATTCCTCTGCTGAAACGGTTAGCACCCCCATATCTGCCAAACCCTTTGCCAATATCGCTTGGCAGGCTTTGTTAATTTCAGAGAAAAGTACTCCAGGCTTAATTGCTGCAAAGCCTGCAAGCTGTGACTCATAGACCAACATATAGAGCGCGCGTTGAGCTGGAGTGAACTTCCCATCGACGGGCAGCGTGCGGGTGATATCTGCTGTGTAGAAAGATTCCACTTCAACACCAGCATCAACAAGAACCAATTCACCGCGACGAACATCTCCGTCATTACGAATCCAGTGCAATACACATGCGTGTGAACCTGCACCCACGATGGTGTTATATCCCAAATCATTACCGAGAATTCGAGCACGACCATAGAAGGCAGCATCGAGAACGCGCTCACCACGAGGTGTTTCAACTGCTGCAGGCATCGCATGGATGACATCGTTGAAGCCAAGCGCTGTTGCATCAACTGCTGCCTGCATCTCACGAATTTCATATTCATCTTTGCACAGACGTTGTTCTGAGACAAAAATTGAGAATTCTTCTTCGCGATCATGCTTCTTCACCTTAGTGTCCACTGCGGGCTCAACGCTGCGTAGCGTGAGAGTCTCTTTTCCATCACTCAATAAAGCTTCAAGATCATTTAATTGAAGAGTATCTATTTGATAGCGCGACTTTGCTTCATCAAGTGTGAAGCGACGACCAACCCAGAGTTCTCCATACTTTGCATCGCGATAGAAGGCAT
>WLJF01000108.1 GCA_009701945.1 Actinomycetota bacterium | reverse complement strand
GATGACAGTGATTCCGCCAGTGATTGCAGGGAGTATCTGATGAAAATTGATGTCATCTCCATATTTCCTGAATACCTGACACCACTGAAGCTATCTCTGCTGGGTAAAGCACAGAGCGCAGGTCTTGTTGATATCGCTGTGCACGATCTTCGCGCACAGACTAATGACAATCACAACACAGTCGATGACACTCCCTATGGTGGTGGAGCTGGAATGGTGATGCTGCCTGAGGTGTGGGCAAAAACAATCGATTCTGTGATTGCCGATGGTGCTGATTTGATCATCCTCACCCCTGCAGGCAAGAAGTTCAACCAGAAGATGGCTGAGAGTTTTTCAACATCTACTCAACTGATTTTTGCCTGTGGTCGTTATGAAGGCATTGACGATCGCGTGCGCCAGTATTACTCGCAGCCAGAATTCCAAACACGCAGTATTCGTGTGCATGAAGTCTCTATCGGCGATTATGTCCTCGGTGGGGGTGAGGTTGCTTCTATGGTCATGATTGAAGCAATCACCCGTTTGATCCCTGGAGTTCTTGGTAATCCAGAATCACTGGCAGAGGAGTCACATAACAGTGAGGGATATCTTGAATATCCGAATTTCACTAAGCCTCAAGAGTGGCGCGGAATCTCGGTTCCCGAGATTCTTTTGAGTGGTAACCATGCCGAAATTGCGAAATGGCGCACACAACAGGCGCAAAAAAGGGCAGAAGATAATTTCTAACTCGTTAGTAACCGAGTGACTGCCGTACTGTTGCGCCCATGAGTGAAGAGTCGGCAGCAATCCAAGCACGTCTTATTCGTGATCTTGAACCTGTTGTTGCAGTTGAGCTCGAACGCCACCTCTCAGTTCAAAAGAACTGGTATCCCCACGAATATGTCCCATGGTCTGAAGGCCGCGATTATGCAGGTCCTCTCAATGGCGATGCGTGGGAAGCAAAAGATTCACGTCTAACTCCCGTTGCTCAGGATTCACTGATTCTCAATCTTCTGACTGAAGATAATCTGCCGAGCTATCACACCGAGATTGCTATCTCTATGGGTCGCGATGGTGCGTGGGGTAATTGGATTGAACGCTGGACTGCTGAAGAAGCACGCCACGCAATTGTGATTCGTGATTACCTGATGGCAACTCGTGGCGTTGATCCATATGTACTCGAAGATCTTCGTATGGCACATATGTCTCTTGGCTATCAGACACCGTATGAGAACGATATGTTGCACACCATTGCCTATGTTTCTTTCCAAGAACTTGCTACCCGTATTTCACACCGCAACACTGGAAAGCTTTCAGATGACCCCATTGCAGAAGGCATGATGCAGCGCGTTGCACTCGATGAGAACCTTCACATGCTCTTCTATCGCAATACTCTTTCAGCAGCGCTTGATATGGAACCAAATGCTGCAATGCGAGCAATCGCGGATGTCGTCACTAACTTTGATATGCCAGGTGCGAATATGCCAGGCTTTGGTCGCAAGGCTGTGCAGATTGCACTTGCTGGAATTTATGATCTCCAGCAGCACCTCGATGATGTTGTTGCGCCTGTTCTTCGTGCATGGAATGTCTTTGAGCGCACCGATCTCTCAGGCGATGGCCTCAAGGCACGTGAAGAGCTCAGCGCATTTATGGATGCTACTTATAAGACTGCTGCGACATTTAACGATAAGCGTGAAGTCCACTTCGAGCGTCAAATAGCTCGTGGTATTCAACCAATTCGCATCACTAACTAGACCTCAAATAAGATAGGTGCCATGACGCGCACTTATCTGGTTGAGACCTACGGGTGTCAGATGAACGTGCACGATTCCGAACGAATCGCAGGGTTACTCGATGAAGCAGGATATTTACCTGTTCCTGAAGGACAACAAGCAGATATCGTCGTCTTTAATACATGTGCTGTGCGTGAGAATGCAGACAATAAACTCTATGGAAATTTGAGTTTCTTAGCTCCCATTAAGAAGAAGAATCCATCGATGCAGATTGCCGTTGGTGGATGTCTTGCTCAGAAAGATCAATCAATCATTCTCAAAAAAGCTCCATACGTGGATGTGGTCTTTGGTACACATAATGTTGGCTCCCTTCCTGTGCTTCTTGAGCGTGCACGCATTGAAGAAGAGTCACAGATTGAGATTCTTGAAGCACTCGAGCATTTCCCATCCACGCTTCCAGCGCGCAGATTCTCAGCCTTCACCTCGTGGGTTTCAGTGTCAGTGGGCTGCAATAACACCTGCACCTTCTGCATCGTGCCCACTTTGCGCGGGGTTGAAAAGGATCGCCCAGCAGTTGATGTGCTTACAGAAATGCGAGCATTGGTTGATCAAGGTGTCATTGAGATAACGCTGCTTGGACAGAATGTGAATGCATACGGTGTTGAATTCGGTGATCGTGGCGCTTTTGCAAAGTTACTACGCGAAGCAGGCAAGATTGAGGGGCTGGAGCGCGTTCGCTTCATGTCACCGCACCCACGAGATTTCACTGATGATGTCATTGAAGCGATGGCACAGACTCCTAATGTGATGCCGCATCTGCATATGCCACTTCAATCAGGAAGCGATGCAATCTTGCAGACCATGAGACGCTCCTATAGAACTGATAAGTACTTAGGAATTTTGGAGCGAGTTCGAACTGCAATGCCACAGGCCATGATTACAACTGACATCATCGTTGGATTCCCTGGTGAGACGGAAGAAGATTTCCAGGGAACTCTTGATATCGCAACGCAGGCGCGTTTTGCAGCTGCCTATACATACAAATATTCCATTCGTCCGGGAACTCCTGCTGGTGCTATGGAGAATCAAGTTCCTGAAGATGTTGTGGGTGAGCGATATACACGCCTTCATGAACATCAGCAGAAGATTTCACAATCAGTCAATGAAGAAGCAATCGGGACGACACATCGCGTGATGGTCTCTGAAATTGAAGGTCGCCGGGATGAAGCGCAATCACGCATGACGGGCCGCTCCGAAGACTTTAGATTGGTTCACTTCAGTAGCGATACAGATGCACGTCCTGGAGATTTTGTGGATGTGAAGATTTCACAGAGCTCGGCCCACTATTTGATCGGTGATTCAGTTGCAGTTCATCGCACTCGTGGGGGAGATGCTCATGCTGCGCGCACCGCTCCAGCTTCTACAACCCTTGGTATGCCGAAAGTTCGTGCATGAGCAAGGTAATCGTTATTTGTGGTGCAACAGCCACAGGCAAGAGCGATATTGCAATTGAAATTGCGCAAGAGATCGGTGCTGAAATTATCAATGCCGACTCCATGCAGCTCTATCGAGGTATGGATATCGGAACTGCAAAACTAACTGTTGAAGAACGTAAAGGAATCCCACATCACCTTCTCGATGTTCTAGATGTGAGCGAAGATTCCACGGTTGCCTGGTATCAAGAGCAAGCTCGCGCTGCGATTACAGAGATCCATGGTCGCGGTAAGGATGCGGTGATTGTT
>WLJF01000107.1 GCA_009701945.1 Actinomycetota bacterium | reverse complement strand
GATAGGAACTTGAAGCTCCTTCTGCACGCGCTTACTCACATAGAGCCAGGCAGGTGAACCTGGACCTGAGTTTCCATATTTATAAGTGCAACCAATTGCGAGGTCAACACCGTGCTCATCAAAGTTCATTTCAATAGCACCTGTTGCATGGCTTGCATCCCAGACTACAAATGCACCGTAGGAGCGTGCTAGGTCTGTAATGGATTCAATATCTGAGCGAGCACCTGATCGATATTGAATAACTTCAAGAGTTACGAGAGCAACATCTTCAGACATGTATTTCTCAAGAAGTTCTGCAGTGATTAATTCATTCTCAGCAACTGCTGGGTCTTCATTATCAATAATGACAAGGTTGAGACCGAGTTGTTCTGCAATGCCTGCAAGGATGTAGCGATCGGTGGGAAAGTTTGCAGCATCTGTAATAACTGTCTTTCGACCAGGGCGTGCCTTAATTGCTGCAAGACAGAGTTGATAGAAGTTGACCGATGTTGTGTCACAGACAAGTACTTGACCGGCTGCTGCCCCGAGAGCTGCCCGACCTAAGAGATCTCCTGCAACTTGTGCTTCATCAATCCAATGGCTCCACCCTGTTACAACTTCATTGCCCCATTCGTGGGATACGAAGTCGCTGACAGCCTTCACAGTTGCATGGGGCAGGCGACCTAGAGAATTCCCATCGAGATAACAGAGATTGGGGTCTGTAATAACAAATTTGCTGCGATAGGGAGCAAGAGGGTCATTCTTATCGAGCTCTAACGCATATGCGCGGTCAGTGACCTTCATAGTTCAAAGGTACGCTCTCCTACCGTGGCGCGCAATGTAGTGAATATCGAAGAGGTCTCTAAAGCCTTTGATATCCGCCCACTTCTGGAGCGAGTATCACTCGGTGTTTCAGAAGGCGATCGCATCGGAATCGTTGGTCGCAATGGTGCTGGTAAATCCACGCTCATGAAAATCATTGCAGGCGTAGAAGAGCCTGATGCAGGTCGAGTAACAAAGTCGAATGCTTCAAAGATTGGCATTCTCTCCCAAATTGATAGTGCTGCCCCTCATGCAACTGTGGGCGATGTTGTTATCGCCAATCGTGAGAAACATGAATGGGCAAGTGATCCTCGCATCCGCGAAATCTTTACCGGCCTCTTTGGAAGCTTTGATGATCACATCTTTGATCGCACATTTGCATCTCTTTCTGGTGGAGAAAAGCGCCGCGTTGGATTAGCCAAGTTACTCATTGACGATCTTGACTTAATTCTTCTTGATGAACCAACAAACCACCTCGATGTTGAAGGTGTTGCCTGGCTTGCATCTCACTTAAAGAACCGTAGAGATTTAGCTGTACTTGTTGTGACGCACGATCGCTGGTTCCTTGATGAAGTAACCGAGCGCACGTGGGAAGTCGTCCTTGGAAAAGTAGAAGAGTATGACGGTGGTTATTCAGCCTTTGTTTTAGCTAAGGCTGAGCGAGCTCGCCAATCTAATGCAATGGATGCTCGCCGCAATAATTTGATTCGCAAAGAACTTGCATGGCTGCGCCGCGGAGCACCTGCTCGAACAACTAAACCTAAGTTTCGTGTTGATGCAGCTAATGAATTGATTTCAGCAGAGCCAGCACCACGTGATTCAACAGAGCTCTTAAAGTTTGCCCTCAACCGACTTGGTAATACCGTCTTTGAACTCCATCACGCCTTGATTAAGGCTGGCGATAAAGAGCTGATTGATAACCTGACATGGAACATAGGTCCAGGAGATCGCATCGGGATTGTGGGCATTAACGGTGCTGGAAAGACAACTCTGATGCGCACTTTGGCAGGTCAGTTGCAACCTGCAGCAGGCAAGCTTGTTACAGGCATTACCGTCAAGATTGCCTTTCTTACACAGCACCTTGATGAACTCGATCCCACATGGCGCTTACTTGAAGCGGTAGAAAATGTTGCAACACATGTGGAGATTGGTAAAGGAAAAACACTTTCAGCATCTCAACTCTGTGAACGCCTTGGCTTTGATCGTGATGCGCAGTGGACGCCGGTGGGGGATTTATCAGGTGGAGAACGTCGCCGTCTGCAGCTCACGCGATTACTGATGGATTCACCGAATGTGTTGCTCCTTGATGAGCCCACTAACGATTTTGATATTGAGACTCTTACAGAGTTAGAAGATTTACTCGACAGCTATGGTGGAACACTTATTGTGATTTCTCACGATAGATATTTCCTCGAACGCGTCTGCGATCGTTTCTGGGGGTTACTGGGCGATAAACATCTTCGCGATTTACCACGTGGTGTGGATCAATATCTAGAACAGCGTGTTGCATCGATTGCACCTCTAGCCTCTTCTGGGGGTAAGTTCTCATCTACATCGAGTGCTGCAGAACAACGTCAATTGAAGAAGGATCTAACACGCGTTGAGCGACAGGTTGCAAAAGGTAAGGAGCGACTAGCCCAGCTTGTCGAAGAACAAGAGGCAGAAAGCTTTAATCCAGAGCGACTAATTGAAATTGCTGCTGAGATTGAGAAGGTGCAGAGCGAGTTACACACACGTGAAGAAGAATGGCTAGAGATCACTCTGGCGCTGGAAAGTTAATAGGATTTACCTGTGTCCACTAAGAATCAGCGCCTAGATTTTCTGGCAGCAATCTCTGGAGTCATGATTGCTCTTCAGGCGCGCGCTAATGGCGAACTTTCACATCTGATTGGAAATGGCGTTGAAGCAGCGTTGGTTTCATTTGGATCAGGTTTGATAATCATTTCAATCATCGCGCTCTTTACTCCTTCCATTAAAGAAGGTGCTCGTAATTTGCGCGGGGCGGTGGCACGTAAAGAACTACCGAAGTGGACTCTCTTTGCAGGCGCTCTCGGGGGCAGCTTCGTTGCTGTGCAGACTCACATCGTGCCTCTTATTGGCGTTGCTATCTACTCTGTTGCATCTATTGCGGGTCAAACTGCAGCATCCCTTGTTGTCGATCGCATCGGGCTTACAGGTGGCGGAAAGAAACACATCACACCTCGTCGTATCGCCGCCGCATTCTTCACTGTCTTTGCAGTCTTTATCTCGGTCTATGACCGTATCGATGCCCGAAATCTCTCACTCATTGCAGTCTTTATGGGATGTGTTGCGGGCGCCATTGTTGGCGTACAGCGAGCAATGAATGGTCAGATCAATGAGTATTCACATCAAAGTTTCACCACATCGCTACTGAACTTCATTATGGGAACAACTTTCCTCGTTATCTTTCTAGCAATCTTGGTTCTAATCAACTCAGAAGATCTTGTCCCGCTTCCAGCTGGTCCTTGGTGGATCTACACGGGCGGAGTCATCGGAGTTATCTATATTGCTTTCACATCAACCATTGTTCAACATCTTGGCGTTCTGACATTCACACTCTTTAGCGTGGGCGGTCAATTAGTGGGTTCACTCTTGATTGATCTCTATTCACCAACAGATGGCGTGCAGGT
>WLJF01000106.1 GCA_009701945.1 Actinomycetota bacterium | reverse complement strand
TATGACTGGAAGACCATCGCGATATCGCGATCTTTTGGTGCAACGTTTGTGACGTCACGATCTCCGATAAGAACTCGACCACCGTCGATTTCTTCAAGTCCTGCCAACATACGTAGTGATGTTGACTTGCCGCAACCTGATGGTCCAACAAGAACTAGGAACTCTCCATCTGCGACGGTGAGGTTGAGCTTGTCTACTGCAGGAGCTGTTGTGCCTGGGTAGATACGTGATGCATTTTCAAATACAACTGATGCCATTTTTTACATTTCCTTATCCGGGCAGGTACGTGCCCGACGGTCCGAGGATGAAGGTGCTGGTCGGTTGACCAGCGTGGGCAAGGCTATGTCACAGGGGAGCGTTTAGGAAGTGCCTTCGCTAGACTTCTCACATCATGGAAAGCCACCCCCCGGGATCTATCTACTCTGCCATAGCCCTAGTCGTTGCCCTCATCTTTCTCGGAGCACTCTTTGTCGCAGCCGAGATTGCCCTGATTTCCCTTCGTGAAAGCCAGATCAAGCAGCTGGCTACAAAGGGAAAGAGAGGTGCAAAGGTTGCTGAAGTTGCAGCAAATCCCAACAGACTCTTAGCAGCCCTTCAAGTGGGAGTCACTGTTACTGGATTTCTCTCTGCGGCCTTAGGCGCCGAAAAACTTGGCGTCTATGTGATCCCGTGGCTCGAAGATCTTGGAATTTCTTCAAAGACATCAGGCACAACTTCTCTTATTGGCGTCACACTCGTCATCGCCTACTTCTCACTTGTATTTGGCGAGCTTGTTCCCAAGCGCATAGCTCTCTATCGCACCGAAGAGATTGCACTTGCCTCTGCCGGCATCGTGCAGATCCTTACCAATTTATTCCGTCCCATCATCTGGATTCTCTCTCACTCCACGAGTCTTGTCGTTCGCCTCTTCGGAATTGACCCCAAAGAACAACGTGCTCAGATTTCTGAGGAAGAACTTCTTGATCTCGTTGCAGGTCATGCTGCCCTCACCGATGAAGAGCGCGACATTGTTGAAGAAGTATTCAACGCATCAGAGCGTCAAGTTCATGAAGTGATGGTTCCGCGTACTGAAGTTGATTTCATGGATGCATCCCTTACCGTGAGCAAAGCTATTGCGCTCGCTATCGAAAAAGCGCATTCACGATATCCAGTTGTCCGCGGATCATCCGATGAGGTTATTGGGTTTATTCACGTGCGCGACTTGCTCGATACTTCTTTGGCTAATTCCAATGCAAAGATTCAAGAACTTGCCCGCAATATTATGTATTTACCTGGAACCAAGGGCATCCTGCCTGCGCTTACTGAGATGCGTAATCAGCGCCAGCATTTAGCCATTGTTCTCGATGAGTACGGTGGAACCGATGGCATCGTCACTCTCGAAGATCTTGTTGAGACCCTTATCGGCGATATCCGCGATGAATATGACGGGGATGAGAAAGAGGTTTCTCTGGAATCTCGCACGGGTGACTTCGAAATTGATGGCCTGATCTCCCTGGAAGACCTTTTGGAGGAGACTGGAATTGAACTCCCCGAAGGGCCATATGAAACAGCGAGCGGTTTTGTCATGCATTACTTAGGGAGAATCCCAGTTATTAGCGACATTGTTGGCGTTAATGGAGTGCGAATCACAGTGCTTTCTATGGAAGGAAAGCGCGCTGGTCGACTATTGATCTCGCGTAACTACTAAGTCATGCGAGAATTACAACTATGAAGCGCGTTCTCTCTGGCATTCAGCCAACCAGTGACTCTTTCCACCTGGGAAATTACCTTGGCGCAGTTAAGCAGTGGGTTGAGCTTCAAGATGGCCACGATGCGTTCTATTGCATCGTTGATCTGCATGCGCTCACAATCGAAACAGATCCAGCCCTTCTGCGAAAGCGCACTCTTGCATCTGCAGCGCAACTTCTTGCTCTCGGTATTTCTCCAGATAAGTCCACACTCTTTGTGCAGTCACAGGTTCCCCAGCACAATCAATTAGGTTGGATTATGGAGTGCTTGACTGGTTTCGGTGAAGCAAGTCGCATGACGCAATTTAAAGATAAGTCTTCTAAGGCAGGAGCTGATTCTGCAAGAGTTGGGCTCTTTACCTATCCGATGTTGCAGGCCGCAGACATCCTTCTCTATCAAGCGCATTATGTTCCAGTCGGTGAAGATCAACGTCAACATATCGAGCTCACTCGCGATTTAGCTGGACGATTTAACACGCGCTATGGACAGACTTTCCAATTACCTGAAGCTTATATTTTAAAGACAGCTGCAAAGATCAACGATATTCAAGAGCCAACTGCAAAGATGAGTAAATCTGCAGGATCGGCCGCAGGCGTTATTGAGATCATGGATACACCTGAGGCAAACTTGAAGAAGATTAAGAGTGCAATTACGGATGCGGGGCGCGAGGTGAAGTATGACGTTGCCGAAAAGCCTGGCATTAGTAACCTTCTCACGATCCACTCAGCGCTCTCAGGCCGCACAATTGCAGAGCTCGAAAATGAATTTGATGGCAAGGGTTATGGAGACTTTAAAGCTGCAGTTGCAGATGTAGTTGTTGAATACTTACGGCCTATTCGCGCAAAGGCGATGGAGTTGCTGGAAGATGAAAAACATCTTCTCCAGATTTTGCATCAAGGTTCTGAGAAAGCTCGGGCGGTTGCGCAAGAGACAATTGAGAACACATACAAGAATTTAGGCGTGGTCCTGTAATGAAGATTCGCTCCCTTCTCCTTGCAGTTGTTGTGGGGGCATCACTCGTCTCAGCTCCTGCTCATGCTGCGACTCAGCTCAGCGTGGGAGTCGCCTATGACATTGGGGGCCGTGGAGATAAGTCATTTAATGATGCCTCCGCTGCAGGCCTTGAGAAGGCTCAGAAACAATTCGATTTCAACCTTGAAGCAGTAGTAACCGATGGAACAAGTGCCGATCGCGAAAAACGTATTCGCTCACTAATTACAAAGAAGTGCAATCCCATCATCGCAATTGGCGCTGGATATGCAGCAACCTTGCAGGCACTCGCTGTTGAATTTCCTAACACTCAATTCGCAATCATTAATGATGCAAGCGTTGCAGCTCTTAATGTGACCTCTGTTGTCTTTGCAGATACTCAAGGCGCGTACCTTGCAGGATTTAGCGCAGCACAGGTAAGCAAGAGCGGCAAAGTTGCCATGATTGCCAATCCTGATCAAGCAGATCTCTATAAGGATGGATTTTCGGCTGGAGTATTTGCCAGCAAGAGAAAAGTGATTCCAATTGTTAAATATGTCTCTGGTTCGTATTCACTTGCAGCTACTCAGGTCCTAGATGCTGGTGCCGATGTTGTCTTTGCAGCGACTCATGGGTCGAACTCAGAGATTTTCAAAGTCATCGTCTCTCGCAATGCGAAGAAGAAAGGTTCAAATATTGGGCTTATCAATATTGAACCTGATCAGTACATCACCGTGACAAGTGCTACTAAAAAGTTTCTTTTTGCATCT
>WLJF01000105.1 GCA_009701945.1 Actinomycetota bacterium | reverse complement strand
GTTAAGACCTGTGAACTTAACTGATGCCCCTGCTACTCCAAAGGCTGCAACGATAAGAAGTAAGTCTTCAAGCTTGTCGAGCGCCGATGGTTGCCACGGCTTCATAGGAGTAGGAATTACTTTATTCATTTTCCTTTTCCTCCGAAGCGGTTGATTAACACATCAGCAATCGCATTGACCATCAGCGTGAGAAGGAAGAGGATCAAGCCAGCTGCCATCAGCGCATCTACTTCGTATGGACCTGCTTCACCAAATTTAAGAAGAATGAGGGAGGCAACATTGCCGCCAGCACCAAAGAGAACCTGCCAGTTCACCTGATACACAACGTTAAGAACTGTATAGACAGCGACTGTCTCACCCATGGCGCGACCAAGGCCGAGCATCGCACCGCCCACAATTCCACCACGGCCATAAGGAATAACAACTGCCTTGATCATTGCAAGCTTTGTTGCACCGAGTGCATACGCTGCTTGAACACGATCTAGTGGTGTCTGGTCAAAGATTTCGCGAGAGATGGAGGTAACGATAGGAATAATCATGATTGCAAGAACGAGACCTGCAATAAAGGGAGAGCGTTCAAAGATCGGTGTTGGAACATCAAAGATTGGAATGAAGCCGAGGTATTTGTTGATGAGCTTCGCCCAATATTCAGCAGATGACATAAATACGAAGAAGCCCCAGAATCCAAAGAGGAGAGATGGAAACGCTGCCATCAAGTCAATGACGGAGATAAGGAAGGTCTTCACTCGACCATTTGCATAGAAGGTGAGATAGAGCGCGCTCAAGACTGAAATTGGAACTCCAACAAGAATTGCAATCACTGCCGAGAGAGTCGTACCAATGAGCATTGCCCCGATACCGAATTTGGATTGAGAAATAGTTCCCGACTCATCGGTAATGACTTCCCATGCAGAACCGGTGATGAATCCAAACTTCTCTTCCAAAAGAATGTGTCCACCTTTAATGGAGAGGAAGAGTGCAATCAAACCGAGAATGACAAGTGATGCCATTCCACCGATTGTGACAATGATGCGAAAAACCTGATCGGAGAGTCGAGGCTTGGTCGTGATCTCGCGTGCTTCTGGGATCACCTTTACGGGCGCGTCAATCGACATGAGGGCATCCTTCAGTCTGTCGGTATAAATTGAAAGTGGATTTAGTGAACGGAAGGTGAACGAAGGCTGAATTATCGCCTTGGCCGCCTCACCCTCTATCGTGCACCCCATGGCTACCGAACTCCCCCACCTGATTTGGATCGATTGCGAGATGACGGGCTTAAACCTTGCAACCGATGCCCTGGTGGAGATTGCCGTCCTTGTCACCGACTCAGAACTGAACGTCATTGGTGAGGGTGTTGATGTCGTTATCCATGCAACCGATGGCCAACTTGCATCGATGAATGACTTTGTCCGCGAAATGCACACAGCCTCAGGTCTGATCACTGAAATCCCCAAGGGAATCACAATGTCTCAAGCGCAAGAGCAGATACTTACCTATCTGCAATCTGCAGGAGTTGAGGCAGGTAAATCTCCTTTGGCTGGTAATTCAGTATCGGTTGATCGCAACTTCATCGCTCGCGATATGAGCGCACTCAATGAATACCTTCACTACCGCACCATCGATGTCTCATCGATTAAAGAGCTAGCCCGTCGCTGGTATCCCAAGACCTACTTTGCAGCCCCTGCCAAGACTGGCAACCATCGCGCACTCGGAGATATTCGTGACTCCATCGCTGAATTGGCCTATTACCGAGCGGCTCTCTTCATCAATAGCGATAACAATTCGACCACTACAGAGTCGAACGGGTAAAGTAACCCCTGCACAGCACATGGTGGGCGTAGCTCAGCTGGTAGAGCACTCGGTTGTGGTCCGAGATGTCGCGGGTTCGAGCCCCGTCGTTCACCCCAAGTCTTTCCTTCATTACTTTCCTACCTATTTATAGAGAGAGTCGGTTTCATATGATCTTCGACGTAGTAGTTGAAATCCCAGCAGGCTCACGCAATAAGTATGAAATCCATCATGAGACTGGCGAGATTCGCCTAGATCGCATGCTCTTTACAGCAACGCGCTTTCCCCATGACTACGGCTTTGTGAAGAACACTCTCTCTAATGATGGTGATCCACTTGATGCTCTCATCATGCTCGATGAGCCAACATTTCCTGGCTGCGTTGTCTCATGCCGCGTTATCGGAATGTTTCGCATGACAGATGAGAAGGGCGGCGATGACAAGCTCCTCTGCGTTGCAGCAGGAGATATTCGTAAGAACAACCTCAATGATCTCTCTGATGTTCCATCCTATGAACTCGATGAAATCAAGCACTTCTTTGAGGTCTATAAGACTTTGGAGCCAGGTAAGGAAGTTCACGGCGGAGAGTGGGTTGGCCATGATGCTGCCGAACTTGAAATCAACGCATCATATGCTCGTTACAAGGAGACTCATTAAGAATGCAGGCGATCAATAGCGGTGACACCGCATGGGTATTAGCAAGTGCAGCCCTTGTTCTCTTTATGACACCAGGGCTTGCAATCTTTTATGGCGGCATGGTCCGCGTGAAGTCAGCGCTGAATATGATGATGATGTCATTTGCAGCAATGGGCATCACAACAATCATCTGGGTCCTCTACGGATATTCACTCGCCTTCGGTAAATCAAACGGCGGTCTTATTGGAAGCCTGGATCACATAGGTCTTGCTTCAACTCTGGATCAAGTAACGGGCGCTGAAGGACATCAAATCCCGGTTCTTGCCTTTGCAATGTTTCAACTCACCTTTGCCATCATCACTGTGGCACTTCTTTCAGGTGCAATCGCAGATCGCGCCAAGTATGGATCATGGGTTCTCTTTGTCGCTGTGTGGATCACACTCGTCTATATCCCGGTTGCTCACTGGGCATTTGCCGCACAAAACGGTGAAGGTGGATGGATCATCGACAAGCTCAAAGCTCTCGACTTTGCAGGCGGCACCGTTGTTGAAATTAACTCAGGTGCTGCAGCGTTAGCACTGGCACTAGTTCTTGGTAAGCGCGATGGTTTCAAGCGCGATCCCATGCGACCACACAATATGCCGCTCGTTCTTCTCGGCGCAGGCATGCTCTGGTTTGGTTGGTTTGGATTTAATGCAGGATCTGCACTGTCTGCAGGATCATTGGCAGCAACTGCCATGATCAACACACAGATTGCAACAGCTGCAGCTGCGATGACATGGGTTGCCTATGAGAAGAAGCGCGATGGAAAGGCAACTACTCTCGGTGTTGCATCCGGTGCTATTGCAGGAGCAGTTGCCATCACACCAGCATGTGGTTATCTCAATCCACTCGGTGCACTCATTCTTGGTCTCATTGCAGGTGTTGCATCCTCTTGGGCTGTCACACGCAAATATAAGTTTGGCTATGACGATTCACTCGATGTTGTGGGAGTCCACGGAGTCGGTGGAATCCTTGGAATGCTCGCTATTGGTCTGATTGCAACTGTCACTG
>WLJF01000104.1 GCA_009701945.1 Actinomycetota bacterium | reverse complement strand
GTATCCCCTATAAGTTGAGAGCCTTGTGCAGTCGGCGTCCATGCTGCCGCACGTGGAATTGCAATCATCACAGTATTTGTCGCACTTTTATAGAGCGAACCAGGGAAAAGTCGGTTGAGCCTCAGCTGCTTTGATTCCGGCAAGACCAGTGGTGAAATTCTCAAGAATTTACCAGCCGCAACAACTTCTCTCACTCCCAGCGCCTTTGCAGATGCTCGCAATTGTGCAACCTGCAGAAGTGATTGCGCCTCGGCTGGAAGTTCACCAAAGCGGTCAACGAGCTCTTCGCGAATAGATTCAACATCGGCGCTGGTACGAACATCAGCTAAACGGCGATAGAGATCTAAACGCAGTCGCTCTCCTGGAACATATTCTTCTGCCAAGTGCGCATTAATAGGAAGTTCCACTTTGCACTCATGGTTCTTCTCCTCACTTTCAATAAACCCTGTCTTGTAATCATTGACCGCTTCACCGACCATGCGCATATAGAGATCAAACCCCACATCAGCGATATGACCTGATTGCTCACCGCCTAGTAAGTTGCCAGCTCCACGTATTTCAAGATCTTTGAGTGCAACTCTCATTCCAGAACCAAGATCGGTATTTGTAGCAATCGTCTTTAATCGATCTAGTGCAACCTCAGATAAGGGTTGATCTTGCGGATAGAGGAAGTAGGCATAGGCACGCTCGCGTCCGCGACCCACGCGCCCTCGTAATTGGTGAAGCTGGGAGAGACCAAAGTTTTCTGAACGCTCAACAATCAGTGTGTTCGCATTGGCAATATCTAATCCGCTCTCAACGATTGTTGTGCAGACAAGGACATCAAAGTCACGATTCCAGAAAGCAAGAATCACATCTTCTAACTGTCCTTCTGACATCTGGCCATGTGCAATGCGAATACGTGCTTCAGGAACTAGCTCTTGCAATTTTGATGCAGCGCGATCGATTGATTCAACGCGATTATGGATATAGAAGATCTGACCATCACGAAGTAGTTCGCGGTGAATAGCCGCCTTAATCTGCGCATCTTCAGCTGGCCCCACATAGGTAAGGATGGGATGGCGCTCCTCTGGCGGTGTTGTAATCGTCGACATCTCACGAATTCCCGTTACAGCCATCTCAAGGGTGCGAGGAATAGGTGTTGCAGACATCGCCAGGACATCGACAGTCGTGCGCATCTTTTTAAGGGATTCTTTCTGCTCAACGCCAAAGCGCTGCTCTTCATCAACGATGACAAGACCTAGATCCTTAAACTGCACATCTTGAGACAGGATGCGATGCGTACCCACAACAACATCGACAACGCCAGATGCAAGCTCTGCCAGAATCTCCTTACTCTCCTTCGCTGTATTAAAGCGAGATAAGCCAGCTACCTTGATAGGAAAGCCTGCATACCGTTCTGCAAAAGTCTTGGAGTGCTGCTGCACGAGAAGCGTTGTTGGAACAAGGACTGCTACTTGCTTTCCATCTTGCACTGCTTTAAATGCAGCGCGAATTGCAATCTCCGTCTTTCCATATCCCACATCACCACAGATGATGCGATCCATGGGATATGGGCGCTCCATATCGCGCTTCACATCTTCAATCGTTGAGAGTTGATCGGGAGTTTCAATATAAGAAAATGCATCTTCAAGTTCGCGCTGCCAAGGAGTATCTGGTGAGAATGCATAACCTGGTGCACTTGTGCGTGCTGCATACAATCGAATGAGCTCACCAGCAATCTGACGCACAGCCTTTCTAGCGCGACCCTTTGCTTTCTGCCATTCACCGCTTCCTATGCGGTGCACAGTGGGAGTCTCACCACCCACATACTTACTTACCTGTTCTAACGTATCGGTTGGAACAAAGATGCGATCACTTGGTTGTCCGCGCTTTGCTGGCGCATACTCAATCACTAAGTATTCACGGGTTACTCCCCCAACGGTGCGCTGGATCAGCTCAACATATCTACCGATTCCATGTTGCTCATGGACTACAAAGTCTCCTGTGCGAAGTTCGAGTGGATCAATTGCTTGCTTTCGCTTAGATGGCATGCGTGCACCATCTTTCGTACTCGTCTTACTTCCAGATAAGTCGCGCTCTGTAACAAAGAGAATCTGCGCATGATCACTCTTAAAGCCATATCCAAGTGAGGATTGAGTAACGTGGATTGAGCCTTTCGTTGGTTGAGCAGCAAGGGTTTCCACCATCTGCACCGGCAGATCTGCATCACGGAAAATTCCTGCATACCGCTCGGCCATTCCGTGGCCTGTTGTTGAAAATACAACGCTGTGATGAGCCCCTAATCCTGTGCGCAGTAGCTCGCAGAGCGCTTCCACATTTGCACGCATCGGGTCAATGGCTGAGATATCAAGAAAGTGAGCATCTTCATCGAGATCGCTTCCAAAGGCATTAAATGCGCGCACTGGAAGAGAAAGGCGTGCAATCTCATCCTGTAGTGCTTTCCAATCCAAATAAGTCACTTGCTCAACTGGCAAAGGTGCCGCACCACCGATTGCAGCGTTAGACCACGATGCTTCGAGAAATTCTTGGTTTGTCTCAATGAGATCTGCTGTGCGAGAGCGGATGCGTTCATCATCAATGAAAATTACTTCGGTGCCCTGGGGCATGCGATCTAGAATCGTTTCAAAGTCATCGGTAAGAAGTGGAATGAGTGATTCCATTCCTTCAACAATCATGCCTTGTGCAATCTTGTCTAGAATCTCTAACGCACTTGGATATTGGCTCTTTAACTTCTCTGCTCGCTCACGAATAGCATCTGTAAGAAGTAATTCGCGACAAGGCAAGATTGCGAGCTTTCCTACGACCGGCTCACTGGTGCGTTGATCTGCAACTTCAAAATACTGAAGCTCTTCAATTTCATCACCGAAGAAATCAATACGTACTGGGTGCATCGCAAGTGGAAGGAAGACATCGACAATGCCGCCACGCACAGCAAACTCTCCACGTTTTTCAACAAGGTCAGTTCGCGTAAATGAAAGTTCAGTCAGATGGTTGATGAGTTCAGTAAGACCAATCTCTTGACCTATCTCTAATGTCCACAGCTCTTTCTTTGCAAGGGATGCAATAAAGCGATGAATTACTGCGCGCACGGGTGCGACAACAACGGGGTTGTTCTGCTTTTCTTTAAGCGAATACAAAGTTGAGAGTCTGCGCGCCACGGTGTCACTTCGCGGACTTAAGCGTTCATGAGGCAGCGTCTCCCACGCAGGAAATTCATAGACATGTGAATGAAGGCTTCTGAGATATTCACTCACATCTTCTGCGCCACGGCTGGAGCTTGTGATGACCAGCAGAGGCTTCTCTTGAGCCTTGAGAGCAATCAGGAATGGGTAACTCGATGCTGGTGCAATGATCTTGGAGGAATCAAGGAGCGCAGAAGCTACTTCGGTATCACTATGTAATACCGCGAGAATTCCTCTCATTGCACGCTCCTTTAAACGACTCAAAGCCCCACTTCAAAAAGAAGGGGGGCGAACAATTACAGTCTATCGGGCCT
>WLJF01000103.1 GCA_009701945.1 Actinomycetota bacterium | reverse complement strand
GGCGGAGTCATCGGAGTTATCTATATTGCTTTCACATCAACCATTGTTCAACATCTTGGCGTTCTGACATTCACACTCTTTAGCGTGGGCGGTCAATTAGTGGGTTCACTCTTGATTGATCTCTATTCACCAACAGATGGCGTGCAGGTATCTATGTATTTGGTGACAGGAATTGCTATGACTTATGTGGGAGTTATCGTTGGCGGCGTGAATAATTCACAAGGCCGGAAACGATTGACCCACAAATAAAGAATGCGGCAATTGCGTAAGAAGAGGTCTTTACCCACGGCAGCGTTGCTGCGTAATAACCAGCCAAGGTAATTCCAGCTCCCCACAGCACAGCACCGATTATGTTTGCTGATAGGAATTTGTAGTAATTCATCATTGATGCACCTGCAATAGGTGGAACAAAGGTGCGAATCCACGGGAAGAAGCGTGCAGCAACGACTGCCCACCACCCAGTTTTCTCATAGAAGCGTTCAGAGCGCTCAATCATCCTGCGCATGCGAGGTGATGTGTGCTTATCCAAGTAAGGACGACCGACAACGCGGCCAATAACAAAGCCAACTTGATCACCAAAGAATGCAGCAGCCAAGATGATTGTGACCAGCAGAACGATATTGATATCGCCTTGAGCTGCAGCTACTAAACCAGCGCTAAAGAGGACTGAATCACCAGGTAAGAAGAAGCCAAAGAGCAGGCCGGTTTCAACGAAAACAATGGCACCGATAATTACATAGAAAAGAAAGGGAGCCAGTGCTGTGAACTGTTCGTCAAAGGATGCAAAAAGCTCCATTACACCGACTTCTTTACTGCTGCAGCAACCTGAGTCACCACATTGGGATCAAAGACGCTAGGAACGATGAATGATGTGTTGAGTTGAGATGGGCTTACGCAATCGGCAATTGCTTCAGCTGCTGCAACGAGCAACTTATCTGTGATCTTGTGAGCGTTTGCATCAAGTAGGCCGCGGAAGATTCCAGGGAAGGCTAAAACGTTGTTAATCTGATTTGGGTGATCACTACGCCCCGTTGCAACAACTGCAGCATATTTGCGTGCAATCACAGGATCGATTTCAGGATCTGGGTTGGCAAGTGCGAAGACGATTGAACCGGCAGCCATAGAGGCGATATCCGCTTCTTTGAGAACATTTGGTGCGCTCACACCAATAAAAATGTCAGCTCCCGATAACGCTTCGTGGATTGATCCCTTGAAGTCATCTTTGTTGGAGTGCTCAATAAACCAGTCGCGCATTGCACCATCAGAAGAAGAGTTTTTAGAGATAACTCCATCGATATCAAATGCGATGATGTTTGTGGCGCCACTTAAAACGAGAAGGCGAGCAATTGCAGTACCAGCAGCCCCTGCACCGCTCATAATGATTTTGACCTTCGACATATCTTTCTTGACTAACTTCAGCGCATTGCGCAGAGCTGCAAGAACGACGATTGCAGTTCCATGTTGATCATCGTGAAATACAGGAATATCTAAAAGCTCGCGCAAGCGACGTTCTACTTCAAAGCAACGTGGTGCTGAAATATCTTCAAGGTTGATGCCGCCATAGACAGGTGCGATGAGTTGGACTGTGCGAACAATTTCATCAACGTCTTGTGTATCAAGACAGACTGGCCATGCATCAACATTGGCAAAGCGCTTAAAGAGAGCAGCTTTACCTTCCATCACAGGAAGGGCAGCGGCTGGGCCGATATTTCCAAGGCCTAATACCGCTGAACCATCGGTAACAACAGCGACTGTATTGCGCTTCATTGTCAGGCGGCGAACATCTGATGGATCATCGACGATTGCTTGTGAAATACGAGCAACACCAGGTGTGTATGCGCGAGAGAGATCATCGCGAGTCTTTAGAGGAACCTTGGAAGTTACTTCAATCTTTCCACCGAGGTGGAGCAAGAATGTGCGATCACTCACCTTTCGAACAGTAAGCCCATTGTGAGCTGATAACGCATCGTGAATTTCTTGAGCGTGATCGGCATCAATGGTGTCGCATGTAACGTCAATGACTACCTTTTCAAGGAGAGATTCAACAACATCGAGGGCGGTAATAGTCGCCCCTGCATTGGTAATTGTTGTTGTGATGAGCGCAACTGGTTGGAGCTCAGGAGAACCTTCGACACGGATTGTGATTCCGTATCCAGGAGAAGTTGATGCCATTTACACAACACCGTAGAGACGATCGCCTGCATCGCCAAGCCCTGGAACGATGTAACCCTTTTCATTGAGTTTCTCATCGAGTGAACCAGTTACTAGAGTGATTGGAATTCCAGCATCCTTAAATTCATCTTCAAGAACTTTGATTCCTTCAGGTGCTGCAAGTAAACAAATCGCTGTAATCTCATTTGCACCTCGCTCAATCAGGTAATTGATTGCCATTACCAATGTGCCACCGGTTGCAAGCATTGGATCGAGAATAAAACATTGACGACCTGAGAGATTTTCAGGTAGACGGTTTGCATAGGTGCTTGCCTTTAAAGTTTCTTCGTCGCGAACCATTCCTAAGAATCCAACTTGAGCCGTTGGGAGCAACTTTGTCATTCCCTCCAACATCCCAAGTCCTGCGCGCAAGATGGGAACCACGACCGGGCGCGGTTCAGCCATAACTAATCCTGTGGTTGCAGTGACTGGAGTTTTGATGTTGACAGTCTTGGTGCGCACTTCGCGGGTTGCCTCGTATGCAAGAAGTGTCACGAGCTCTTCAACGAGAAGTCGGAAGGTTGGTGAATCAGTTCTTTCATCACGTAAAACAGTGAGTTTGTGAGAGATCAGTGGGTGATTCGCAACGTGAACTTTCATGTCATCTACCTTACAGGGCTTTCTTTCCACTTCAATGAGTGCCAATATGGGAGATGTGTCAGAGCAAACCCAAGACTTCGCAATTGAGGCGTGGCATGAAGATGGACGCTGGTCTATCGCATCTCTACCTGACCCAGATGACCTAACTCACATTATCGACCGCCTCAAGAAACAACAGACAAATGGTGGGGCAGTTGCTCTCATAACTATCGATGACGAATTCTTCTTAGCTATTCGAGTATTGGGAACACACGTTAAATTCTTTATCAGTGATGTTAGTTGTGCAATTGATTATGAAGTTGCAGCAGAGTTTCTTGAATTAGCAGATCTAGATCAACCAGATGAAGAAGATGAACCACTTCCAGCAGGTGATCTCGACATCTTCTCCGACCTTGGTCTTCACAGCATGGAACTTTCAACCCTCTGTGATGATGCAGATTTATTTCCCGATGAACAGATTGAAGCAATTGCTAATCGCTTAGGGTTTAGCGAGCAGCTCACTGAGTTATTGGAGTCCTAAAATTTCATCTCGCACGCCAGAAGAGTTTATGAATGAGGCGCTAGATATTGCCCGTTCAGCACTTGCAACAGGTGACGTTCCCGTCGGTGCCATTGTTATCAACAAAGATGGAGTAGTAATCGGTAAAGGCTCAAATGAGCGTGAAGCTAATAACGATCCAACAGCACACGCAGAAGTTGTTGCTAT
>WLJF01000102.1 GCA_009701945.1 Actinomycetota bacterium | reverse complement strand
ACAGATTGAAGCAATTGCTAATCGCTTAGGGTTTAGCGAGCAGCTCACTGAGTTATTGGAGTCCTAAAATTTCATCTCGCACGCCAGAAGAGTTTATGAATGAGGCGCTAGATATTGCGCGTTCAGCACTTGCAACAGGTGACGTTCCCGTCGGTGCCATTGTTATCAACAAAGATGGAGTAGTAATCGGTAAAGGCTCAAATGAGCGTGAAGCTAATAACGATCCAACAGCACACGCAGAAGTTGTTGCTATCCGCAACGCTGCAGCACGACTACAGAACTCTCGCCTTGATGGTTGCACGCTTATTGTCACTCTTGAACCGTGTGCGATGTGTGCTGGAGCTATCGCTCAATCACGAATCTCTCACCTCATCTTTGGTGCATGGGATGAGAAGGCAGGTGCTGTGGGATCTGTGTGGGATGTTCTGCGAGATCCACGTTCAATCTTTAAAGTTGAGGTGACTTCAGGTGTGCTTGAGAATGAGTGCGCAGCGCTGTTGAAAGAGTTCTTCTCAGACAAGTAGTTCGTATGATGGATTCAAGATAGTCAGCTGACCTTCTTCTTCTCCGACCATACCTTCAGCACGCATCTCCATACCGACTTCAAGTCCTGCAATCTCACGACGGCCTAGGAAGTTAAGAGTGATTCCACCGGTCTCATCCCACACTTCTACTTGAAGCATCGGCGCAGAACCACGTGGAGCAGTTGCAATGGAGGTAACGCGGCCATGCACCTTAGAACGCTTACGCCACTCTATTTTTCCAATAGGAGTGACATCTGCTGCGTGGTGAGTAATGGGTGCGAAGACCTGAGGGGCAACCTGTGTTGGCTTGATCTTCTCCTGTGGACTGACACTTCGTAAAGTTTCTTGGTCATGGTGGATATGTAGATCACCACGAGATGTAATGCGATTGACGTCAAAAGGAACAATTGTTGCCACTACTCGTTGCAACTGTGAAATTGGTGCTGCGATTTCTTCAGCCGTTTGATCATGAAGTAAGCGACCTAAGAACCTTGAGTAAGAACGACGAGGAAGAAGAATTGTTAACTCAATATCAGGCTTTTCAGTCTTACGAATTGCATAATCAAGTGCTGAGTTTGCAATGCGGCGATCAGGGCAATCAATCAGATCTAATTGCACATCCACGAGCGCCTCAGACTCTGCCCAAGCTTTTTGAATTGCTTCAGCACGACGATCATCGATAACAAAGTGAACAGCCTTGACCTTATGTGGCTTAAGGCTTCGTGCATATCGAACAGCTCCCACTGTTGCGATATCAACGCTATCTACAAAGATGGTGACATCGTGACGAGCCATAGATGTTGCACGCTCTTCAAAACTCTTTACCGAGAGAGCCTCCTGCTCGCGGGTGTATTGGCGACGAAGACGCAAGAGAGTAACAACCAAGATAGGTGCCGTTACTAGAACTAACCATGCACCTTCAGTGAACTTCACAATGGAGAAGATAATGACAATCGCAAAAGAAACTGAACCTGCAAGTGAATTGATAAAGACTTTCACTCTCCACTGTGCTGGTTTGGTGCGTAAGTAATAACGAGTCATACCAAATCCAGCCAAAGTAAATCCTGTAAAGACACCGAGTGCATAGAAGGCAACGAGGTGCTCAACGGATCCTGCTGTGATGATGACAAGCAGTAATCCACCACCTGCGAGCAAGAGAATTCCATTTGAGAAAGCTAAACGGTGGCCACGCTTTGTTAATTGACGTGGCAAATATCCATCTGTTGCAACGAAGTTCACCAGCAATGGGAATGCGCTATAGGTGGTGTTTGCACCAGCAAATAAGATAAGCATTGTTGCTAGCTGAACCATGATGAACATGACAGTTCCAAAAGTTCCACTTCCTACTGCTGCTTTTGCAATCTGAGAGATAACAGTTGGAACACCTGATTCATATGGCATTGCGTGGATATGGTGTGCGAAGTAGGAGACGCCTAGAACAAGGGTTCCAAGCAGGCAGCTCATGACAACTAATGTGCGCTTTGCATTGACATGCTCTGGGGTTTTAAAGAGAGCCACACCATCAGAGATTGCTTCAAGACCAGTCAGTGATGAACCACCATTTGCAAAGGCGCGTAGGAGAATAAAGATTGCTGCAAAGGTGAGTAGACCCTGTTCTTGTCCGAGGGGAACTGCTCCAGGTAGATCAGTATCGAGCACAGGAAGTGTTCCATTAGCTAAGCGGTAGAGACCCATTCCAAAGACAATGAACATACAGCCGACGAAGAAGTAGGTAGGGAAAGCAAAAGCCTTTCCTGCTTCTTTCACACCGCGCAGATTTCCGTAGGTTAACAAGATGATGACTGCAAAGATCATCGGCATTTTGTAGGGTTCAAGAGATGGGAATGTTGAAATGATTGCAGCAACACCAGCTGCTGACTGAATAGCCAATGTGACGATGTAATCAAGCATCAGTGCAACTGCTGCAATCTGTGCAACTACTGGTCCGAAGTTATCGCGCGAGACAATATATGCGCCGCCGGTCTTGGTATAGACATCAATGACATTTCGATACGACAAAGTGATGAGAACGAGAATTGCTAAGACAACTGCAGTCATCGGCATCAAGATTGCAAAGGCTGCAAGACCGAATGCGGGTAGGAGTGCGATCAGAATCTGTTCAGAACCATATGCGGAAGATGAAATGCAGTCAGAGGAAAGAATTCCGAGGGCATATCTCTTACTCAGTCTCTGATGACCGAGTGAATGGCGGTTAAGTGCACCACCTAAGAAGAATCTCTTGACCTTGTAGGAGAAGGGATCTTTTACGTGTGCGTGATCCTGAAGTGCGACAGGCTGGGGTGCATCATCAGTCCAAGACTTAGCCACAACTACTCCCTTTGGCGTTGCATCTAGAGCATCACCGCTGCCTAGGAAACCATTTTAGGTGACCCGTTGAATTCTCGTAAGTATGCTAATCCTATGCGCACACAGTTATATATAGATGGTCAATGGGTCGATGGCACCGGGACTTTAGACGTTATCGATCCCAGCGATGGCTCAGTTATCGCCAAAGTTGCTACTTCAAGCGATGAACAGAACCTCGCAGCCGTTGATGCCGCTGACCGCGCCGCAGCCTCATGGGCGAAGACCGCACCTCGCGTCCGCAGCGAAATTTTGCGTAAAGCTTTTGAAATGATGATTGCTGAAGCTGATTACTTGGCAGAGCTGATCTCTAAAGAAAATGGCAAGGCGCTACCTGATGCAAAGGCAGAAGTTAATTACGCAGCCGAATTCTTCCGTTGGTTTGCTGAAGAGACTGTTCGCATCTCTGGTGATTTCCGTATGGCTCCATCAGGAGATAAGCGCATCCTTGTCACTCACCAACCTATTGGTGTCTCACTGCTAATTACTCCGTGGAACTTCCCTGCAGGTATGGCTACACGCAAGATTGGCCCAGCAGTTGCTGCTGGTTGCACAATGATTCTCAAACCTGCTGGTGAAACTCCACTGACTGCGCTCGCCATCGTTGACATCCTGGAACGTTGCGGACTTCCCAAGGGAGTGCTCAACGTCATCCTTCCTGCACAAACTGGTCCAGGAATTAGCAAGGTGCTTCACGATTCACGCGTTAAGAATCTTTCATTTACTGGTTCAACATTTGTTGGAAAGATTCTCCTT
>WLJF01000101.1 GCA_009701945.1 Actinomycetota bacterium | reverse complement strand
GTTCTTAACGTTGTGTATCAGGTGAACTGGCAGGTTCTCTTTGGTGCTGGCGGCAATGTTGCCTCACTTATTCTTCTTAAATTTGGTGAAGCAGGCCCATACGAAGTAGATGCGCTGATGGCAGCTGGCTTGATCCTCTTCCTTCTCACACTGATGGTCAATGCGATTGCTGATGTGTTAATCAACCGCTTCGGAGGAAAAGGAAGATGAATAAAGTAATTCCTACTCCTATGAAGCCGTGGCAACCATCGGCGCTCGACAAGCTTGAAGACTTACTTCTTATCGTTGCAGCCTTTGGAGTAGCAGGGGCATCAGTTAAGTTCACAGGTCTTAACGGCAAGCTTGGATTCTTCTTCTCACTCTTCTTTGCACTTCTAATTCTCAATTTCGGATTCCACTATCTCAAGCGTGGAACCGCTGCAGCTAAGGATTCACTCCTTCAGGTCCTAACAGTGATGGCAATTGTCATTACATGTATTCCTATTGTGAGCATTGTCGGAACAGTTGTGAGCAAGGGCTATAAAGGTCTTCACTGGGGAATCCTCACAAAAGATATGGCACTTGCATCCGTTAACGATCCGATTGCAAATGGCGGACTACTCCATGCTCTCGTGGGAACTATCTTGATGGTCGGTGGAGCTCTCATCATTAGCTTCCCCATCGGAGTTCTCACGGCTCTCTATCTCACAGAGATTCGTGGACCACTTGCACGCCCCATCAAATTCTTAGTTCAAGCAATGTCAGGTGTGCCATCGATTGTTGCAGGTCTCTTTATTCTCTCCAGTTTGATTTATCCAGTGACGAAAGAGCTCTCAGGTCTCATGGGTTCACTTGCGCTAACAATTTTGATGATCCCAACAATTGCCCGCACCTCTGAGGAGATGTTGCACTTAATTCCTAACGAGCTTCGTGAAGCTGGCGTTGCTCTAGGCGGCACCCAATGGCGCACAGTCGCAGGTGTTGTCCTTCCGGCTGCAAAGAGCGGTCTGGTCACAGCAATCATTCTTGGTATCGCACGCATCATCGGTGAGACAGCGCCACTTCTCCTTGTCTCAGGTGGTGGAGATGCGCTCAACGTCAACCCAACGCAAGGTGCGATGGGTTCCCTTCCTTATTACATCTGGAAGTCCTTCCTCACCGGTGGAACTCCAGAAGCATTTGCGCGCGCATGGGGCGGTATGTTGGTGCTCCTGAGCTTCATCTTTATTCTCTTTGGATTAGCACGCTACTTAAGCGGAAGAAAGGTTGGGTAGCACAATGACCAATTCACATAATGTTGGTAACGACGATAAGGATGAAACTCAGATGACAACAGCCCACGCAAAGCCAGCTTCTCTTTCAAGCGTTGCATCCGCTCGCACGCAGTCACAGCCAGGCACAGCATTGCTCGGCACAGGTCTTGAGACACGTGGCGTGCACGCATGGTTTGGTAAGAAGCATGTTCTCTCAGATGTCACCCTTGATTTCGCAGCAGGAACAGTGACTGCGCTCATTGGACCATCAGGGTGCGGTAAGTCAACATTCTTGCGCACACTCAATCGTATGCATGAGTTCATTCCAACAGCTGCCATGGCAGGAGAAGTACTTCTCGATGGAAAAGATATTTACTCACCAGGAACAGATGTCACCAAGATTCGCCTGCGTGTGGGAATGGTATTTCAGAAGCCAAACCCATTCCCATCAATGACCATTGGTGAGAACGTTCTTTCTGGTCTTAAGTTGGCCCAGATTAAGCGAAGCAATACTGATGAACTTCTTGAGTCATGCCTGACACGTGCAGGACTCTGGAACGAGGTCAAGGATCGTCTTGGCGAACATGGTGGTGCGCTCTCAGGTGGACAGCAGCAGCGTCTTTGTATCGCTCGATCACTTGCAGTTGAGCCACAAGTGCTTCTTATGGATGAGCCATGTTCAGCACTTGACCCAGGTTCAACATTTAGAATTGAAGAGACCATTGCAGACCTAGCTAAGACGATGACTATCGTGATTGTGACTCACAATATGCAGCAGGCGGCGCGCGTCTCTGACTACACCGCCTTCTTCCTCTCTGATGGCGGCCCAGGAGAGATGATTGAGGCAGCACCTACCAGCCGCATCTTCTCCGCACCTCAAGATAAGCGCACAGAAGATTACGTAACAGGGCGTTTCGGCTAAACCCTGCGTCTTCATCTGTTCACTTTGGTGTTTCCAATCGTTTACCTAAAGGTGGGCATTTAGACATCCATTTTCGTTACTTTTCCAGATGTAAGGGCTACTTACTTAGACATCTCGAAGGGTAAAAAATGACATTTTCAAAGAAGGCAAAGGCGCTTGTAATTGCAGGCCTTATTGCAATCTCTTCAGCAACACCTGCTCACGCAGCAGATCTCCAGGGTTCTGGAGCTTCATTCGTAGATCCCCTTCTACAAGCTTGCAAGGCTGGCTTCGCTAAGGCATCAAGCCACTCATATGTTTACACATCAACAGGTTCAGGAACTGGTAAGAAGAACTCTGATTCAAGCATCGGTGACTTCTGGTTCTCAGATTCAGCTCACACTGCAGCAACTAAGCGTTCAACTGTCTACCACGCTCCAATCATTGCAGCTCCAATTGCTGTTCTTGTGAACCTTCCTGCAAAGAAGGATGTTTACCTCTCAGCAACAACAGTTGCAAAGATCTTCTCAGGCGACATCACAAAGTGGAATGATCCAGCTATCGTTGCTGATAACAACCGCTCAATCACCTCAACTGTTTACAAGAAGGATGCTCAAGGAAACGCTGTTAAGGATAAGAGCGGAAATCCTGTAGTACTTCGTACAGGAACAAAGTCAGTTATCTACACACTTCCAAATCAGCCAATCAAGGTTATCTACCGTGCAGACGGATCAGGCACATCAAATAACTTCACAAAGTGGCTTAATGGTGTTGCTCCATCAGTATGGACAAAGCCAGCTAACGATGCATTCACAACAGCTTTCCCAGGAAATATCAATGCATCAACAAATATCGGCCGTATCGTGGGCGCTAACGCTTCACAGGGTGTAGCAACACTTGCTGCGAAGACAAAGTACTCAATCACATACGCTGAAAAGAACTGGGGAGATGCATACGGTCTCCGCGCGGTATCAGTAAGCAACGCGTCAGGTAACTACGTCTACCCAGAGTCAGGTGCTGTTTCAGCATTCCTTGGTGATGCTGAGCAAGATGCAAACGGCATCGTGAGCTATGCATACGGTACAAAGCTTGCTGGTGCATACACACTCGGTATCGTCTCTTACATGTTGCTAGAGACTGAATACAAGGACAAGGCTCGTGGAGCAGCTGTGAAGCAGCTCGCTGAGTACATCTTGTCACCAGCATGTGCAGCAGTAGATCCAAAGCTTGGATATGTTGTTCTTTCAGGAGCATACCTAGACAAGGCTAAGGCTCTTATCGCTAAGGCAAATAAGTAACCCTTAAGTAAGAGAACTGGGTGGTTTCGCTTCGGCGAAACCACCCAGTTCTTTTTTATCTGCCCCATCAGTGGGCGAAATTGATAAGTGATGTGTGCCCGGCTGGAATCGAACCAGCGACCTACCGCTTAGAAGGCGGTTGCTCTATCCGACTGAGCTACGGGCACGTGTGAGGAACATCTGCGATTGCGGAGTAAGTCTACCGAAGCATTGACGGGTAGAGTCTCGCCTTATGGCTGAGTTCATTTACACGATGAAGAAGGCGCGTAAAGCGCATGGCGAGAAGGTAATTCTCGATGATGT
>WLJF01000100.1 GCA_009701945.1 Actinomycetota bacterium | reverse complement strand
ATCGATCTGCTGCGCGAGTTCGCGAGTAGGGGTCAAGATAAGTGCCAGCGGCTTGTGAGGGCGCGCGACCTTATTTGAAATATTTGTAAGCAACGCAAGGCTGAATGCAAGAGTCTTTCCTGAACCAGTCTGTCCACGACCCAAGATGTCATGACCTGCAAGAGCATCGGGAAGTGTTGCAATCTGGATTGGGAATGGATGCGTAATGCCTTGAGCATTAAGTGCATTTGCGAGCGCCGGTGCAATACCTAGATCGCGAAATGATGTTGTTACCTCAGTGAGTGGTGTTGCCTCAACAAGGTTTGCATCTGCGAGGTTTACTGAAATGTAATTATCGTCAGCGCCGAAATCGACAGCTGCCTTGTTATGAGTCTTTGATGCACGGAAATCATCGCGTGCATATGCTGGAGATTCATTACGTGAATCATTGCGGCGATCGCGTGGTGGCTTTGCAGGTGTGCGAGGAGAATCTCCACGACGTTGCGCGGCTGACTGCGGTGCTGATGGATTATATTTTTCGCGCTTTTGTGGAACAAAGTTTGGACGGCCGTCATCTGAGTGAGCAACCTTTGCCTTCACCGCTTCGCGACGAGTTGTTGGACGGACATCAGATTTTGCTGGACGCTCTAAACGCTCTGGACGAAATGGACGCTCTGAACGTTCTGTGCGATCTGCAATGAACTTCGCAGCACGTGATTGTGGCTTTGCAGTTCTCTCAGGTGCTGTGCGGCCCACAACAGGCTTTGCACCAGCTGGCTTAAAGGCTCTCTTTGGCTTTTCAAAGGTGCGCTCTTCACGAGACTGCTTTGGGTTGCCCTTGGGAGCACCCTCAATGTTCTTTGACTTTGAAGCTGTGCGCTCCTGGAAACGCTGTGCGCGAAGCTTTGAACGATCTGCAAGACGGACTTCCTTCTTTGTCACGCTCTCACGATCTGAATAACGGGTGGTCTTTGCTGTTGTGCGTGCTGCAGTAGATGCTGCTTCCTTCACAGGAGCGCTTCGCTTTGCAGTTCCGCGAGCAGCTGGCTTTGCAACGACAGCCTTACGGGCTGCCTTCTGGGCTGTTGTGTGGCGGGGTTTACCTTTGGCAGCGCGACGAGCTTTTCCGGGCGCAGCAGTACGGGTTTGTAGAGACATAGAAAATTCAACACCAATCGAGACGACAAGCGCGTCTCGGTTAGATGGTCTCAAACTGGCTAAAAAACCAGCGCCATCAGGGTCTTGATAAGACTCGCAAGTAAGTGGCCATGTGGCGCACTTTGGGGGGAAGTACATCGATGCGGGATGCCTCGATGGCTTAATCATACAGGATGCAAGACAGTGCTAATTCACATGAAATTCCATATCCCTACCGCCGAGTTACGCTCAATTTCCAATATCTGCTCGATACCATAGAGACATATCTAATGGAGGAATTCATGTTTCGCAAAGTTTCTATCACTCTCCTTTCTGCGGTGATTGTCGCAAGCGGTATCACTGCCGTGCCTGCATCAGCTGCCGCAAAGATCAGCAACGGTGTTGCCTGCAAGAAGGTGAATGCGACAACAACAGTTTCAGGTTACAAGTACAAGTGTGCGAAGAACCCATTAGTGAAGAATTCAAAGCTCACATGGCTCTCAGCTGAGTGCCTCACTGCAGTAACACAGTTCCAGGCAGCTGTTAAGGCTCAAGCAGATCTTGCCAATGTCTCTGAGCAGACTGCAGCACTTGATGCTGAATACACATCTGCAGCTGCCGCCCTTGCAAGCACAACAGCAGCCCTTGAAAAGGCTCGAGCACAAGTGGTGCAGTTCCAGGCAACAATGAATGCATCAACAGTTGCTGCAGATAAGCAGAAGCTTGCTGGTGCGATCTCAAAGCTTGCCAATGCAGTTCTTGTATTGAGTGCATCTAAGACAAAACTTTCAGCACAGGTAAAGGACCTTGAAGCTAAGAAGGCACTTCTTCTGAGCGCCCCAGGACAGCTCAAGACCAATGCAGATGATGCAAAGGCTTCAGCAAATCTCCTCTGCGCTAAGGGCTTCTAGTAATACAGAGTTTTTCCTAGCCCCGAAAGTAAGGCTTCCCCTATTTATAGGTGGGAGCCTTACTTATTTAATTCGGTAGGTGTACCGAGTAATTCGATGGGCGCCCCTCTGGCTCTTGATCTCACATATCGCTCTCAAAGCACTTTTTTCTGATCGCTCCATCCTTCTTGATCTCATTCTCTATAACGCAATTTGGATTTTCGCTATTGCGGCGATTGCTCAATCACCACTGAGCAATGATCCTGTAGCACTTGCATCGGCTTGTCTTGCAATTACTTTCTGGGGCTTTGGTTCGATACTCAATAGCTATAGCGATTTCTACTCTCTTCCTGTAAGTGTAGGACTCTTGGCCCAGCTCAGTTACACCCTCTTCTATCCTCTTGCTCTTATTGCAATTCCACGCTCGTTAGCACGTGGCCGCAAGCTCAACCCAATTGAACTTCTTGATGCGGCTATCTTCGGACTTGGGATCTCTTCCATTGCGACAGCGCTCTTTCTTACACGCGTCTTTCCACAATCACTGATTAATGTGCAGGACCAATTCTTCTCACTGCTCTTTCCCATCTGTGACCTACTACTTCTGATCATCGCCTCCATCGCACTTGTCACACACCGACTTCAATTACGAGCAACTCTGCTCTTTCTCGGTATTGCACTCTTTTCAACATCGGATCTTCTCTATCTCTGGCTCGCAGTCAATGGCAGCTATAGGTTTGGCCAACTAACAGATGATGGATGGTTAGTTGGAATAGTACTTATCGCTTTATCCTTCTGGCTTCGACAGAGTAAGAGTGAACATGATGTGGGAATCCATCCAGCATTTCTTGCACTCTCAATATTCATTAGTCCCACTTTGTTAGCACTCATCGCACTGCGCCCAGGAATCTTTCCTATCTATATTGTCGCCCCTGCGATTGCAACGCTCTTTATGGCATTTTTGCGAATGAGTATTGTGATTCGACAAGCAAAAAATCTAGGTGAAGAGAAAGTACTCGCCCGCACCGATGACATCACGGGGCTTCCCAATAGACGCAGATTGATTGCAGAGCTAGCAACCTTTTCAAAGACGGAAGGTGCACTTCTGCTACTTGACCTGGATGCATTTAAACCAGTCAATGACACATACGGCCATGAAATAGGAAATGTAGTACTGCAACAAGTAGCCCAGCGCTTTACTCGTTCACTTCCCACAGGATCTGTCCTTGCCCGTCTTGGTGGAGATGAATTCGGCGTCCTGATTAACGGCAGTTATGAAGAAACGCTAGAGGCTGCCTATGCGCTGCAAGCAACCTGTAGTTATCCATTTCTGATCGAAGGTCACTCCATCAAGATTGGCGTCAGCATCGGCCATGTTCATAATGATGGAGCAGGAGATTTATTAGAGCGTGCAGATGCTGCGATGTATGAAGCTAAGCGGAGCGGCGTGGGGGTTGTTCAGGCTTATCAGCCTTAATCTCTTTCAGTCTTTCAAGAGATTCAATGCGTTCTACTGCGTGATCAACGATGCGCTCTGGGTATCCATGTGAATATCCATCAAGGAATAGCCAAGGCTCATGAATTTCAGAGGCCAATAGATGTGCAAGTTCAGGGACATATTTGCGAATGTAATCGCCATTTTCATCGAAGCGTCGACCTTGTTCGATGGGGTTAAAGACGCGGTAATACGGTGAAGCATCTGTGCCAGTGCCAGCTGTCCACTGCCAACCATGGGCATT
>WLJF01000010.1 GCA_009701945.1 Actinomycetota bacterium | reverse complement strand
GCACGACCATAGAAGGCAGCATCGAGAACGCGCTCACCACGAGGTGTTTCAACTGCTGCAGGCATCGCATGGATGACATCGTTGAAGCCGAGCGCTGTTGCATCAACTGCTGCCTGCATCTCACGAATTTCATATTCATCTTTGCACAGACGTTGTTCTGATACAAAAATTGAGAATTCTTCTTCGCGATCATGCTTCTTGACTTTAGGGTCTACTGCAGGATCAACGCTGCGTAGCGTGAGAGTCTCTTTTCCATCACTCAATAAAGCTTCAAGATCATTTAATTGAAGAGTATCAATTTGATAGCGCGCCTTTGCTTCATCAAGTGTGAAGCGACGACCAACCCAGAGTTCTCCATACTTTGCATCGCGATAGAAGGCATCAGTATCGCGCGTTGAACGAGGATGCATATAGAGGTAAGTAATATGTGAATCACCTGATGGTTCTAGGACAAGAACAGCATCTGCAGTTGCATCTGCTCCTTGCACACCGCTGTAATACACAAATGCGCTATGTGGACGGTAGTTGTAATCAGTGTCATTGGCACGAACCTTATATCCGCCAGCAGGGAGAACGAGACGAATTCCCTTGTAGGCAGCTGATAACACTTGGCGACGTGAATATGCGTAGGTCACAACTTCGAGTGGCGCGATATCTGTTAGCTCAGATGGCGTCCAGCCAGATTTCATAAAGTTAGCGAAGAGCTCAGAAGGCACCTGGTCGTGAACGCGCTTTGGCTTATCTGTCGTAACGTCTGCATTCTCGTTATTCATATTTGAATCCTACGCTCTTTAATCTCACATTTATAGGGTGAGCAAAGACAAATAACCCTTGATAACCTTGCTAAATGCCCTCAATTTTTGAGACAGATGCAGAGTTAGATCGGCTAGCAGCCACTGCTATCGAGCGCACTAAAGCTCTGATGAAAGAGTCAGATAAGTTGCGCGACCGTCGCGAGAAAGCTAACCGCAAGCGGGTTGCTCGACTCTTTAAAGATCCTGAGGCAATTGAAGCAACGATCACTCTTACCGATGAAGTGATGCGTATTTCATCTGTGAAATCTTCCTCACGTATTTTCCGTCGTGCTGCAAAGAAGGCAAGCATCACCGGCTTTGGTCCACTCAACGGTATTGGCCTTCATGCAATAGGAGTTCTCTCACATGCATTGCCAACACCTGTAGTTGCTGCAGTGCACCAGAGAGTGCGTGTTCTTTCAAAAGATTTGATTCTTGCATCTGAAGTTGAGAAACTTTCAAAGCACATGGGTAAGCGCAGTGATAAAGGCATCGCACTAAACATCAACGTTTTGGGTGAAGCAGTCCTTGGAGATCATGAAGCAGAGCTTCGCTTTCAATCAATTCTAGAGATGATGCGTCGCCCAGAAGTAAATTACATTTCAGTCAAACTCTCATCCATCGTTGCTCAACTCATCATCATTGATGTCGAAGGTTCAATTACTCGAGTTTCCGAGAAGATGCGCATTCTCTATCGCGAAGCACAACAGCATGGAGTATTCGTTAATCTGGATATGGAGGAGTATCGCGACCTTCCGATGACGGTTGCAGCATTCATGCGCGTGCTGGATGAAGCAGAGTTTGAATCGATGAAGGCCGGAATTGTTCTGCAGGCATATTTACCTGAAGCGCATCAATTCTTTGGCGATCTCGTGCAATGGTCACAGAAGCGTTATGCACGCAGCGGTGGATCCATCAAGGTGCGCTTAGTAAAAGGTGCAAACCTTGCAATGGAGCGTGCTGAAGCAGAACTTCATGGCTGGAGCCCTGCGCCCTATCGAACAAAGTCAGATGTGGATGCCTCTTATGTGCGCCTGATCGATGCAGCTCTTCGCTCAGAACATTCAAAGGCTGTGCGCATCGGTATTGCATCCCACAACTTGTTTCATATGACATGGGCGATTGAAGTCGCAAAGTCTCGCGGCGTCCTAGATCAAATTGATATTGAAATGTTAGAGGGAATGGCAAATGCTGAAGCACTTGCTGTGACTCGTGCAGGTCAGCCCGTTCTTCTCTATGCACCAGTTACACGTAAAGATGATTTTGCTGCAGCTGTTGCCTATCTAGTTCGTCGCCTTGATGAGAACACATCGGATGAGAACTATTTGAAAGCTGCATTTGAAATCTCGAAGAACCCAAAGAAGTTTAAGGAACAAGAAGAGCGTTTTCTTAAGTCGATTTCAGAGCGTCACACAATTACGACTGAGTCCCTTCGCCATGTTGAACATACACAACAAGCTGGCCAGACTTTTGAGAATGAGCGCAACGCTGATCCAACTGAACCTAACTTTATTAACGCCGTCTCCAAGGCAATCAAGAAGGTCCGTGCGATTAAAGATCAAGAGATCCCATTAGTAATCAATGGGAAAGAAGTATTTACCAAGGAGCAAGAAGAGGGAACTGATCCTTCCGATAATGGCAAAGTTTGGTATCACTACTCAGTTGGTTCAACTAAAGATGTTGATACAGCGATTGCCACGGCAAAGAAAGCGCAAGAGAAGTGGAGCGCACTCTCAATCCAGGAGCGCACAGATATTCTCTTTAAGGCAGCTAATGTGATGGCAAAGGCAACAACAGAGACAATTGCTGTGATGTCTCGCGATGCAGGAAAGACAGTAGCGGAGGCAGATCCTGAAGTTGCAGAGGCAATCGACTTTGCGCGCTTCTATGCAACTACTGCACAAAACTTTGGTGAATCAACTCCCCTTGGAACCATTCTTGTTATCCCACCATGGAACTTCCCTTATGCAATTCCAATAGGCGGAGTGTGTGCTGCCCTTGCTGCAGGAAATACCGTCATTCTCAAACCAGCACCAGAGACTGTTGCCACAGCATGGGAGATTGTTAGCCATCTGTGGGCTGGCGGTGTGCCACAAGATGTTCTGCAGTTCTTGCCGATGCGCGATGATGAAAATGGAAAGTATCTCGTTACTAATTCAGGAATTGATGGCGTAATCCTTACCGGATCCTTTGATACCGCATCACTCTTTACTTCTTGGCGTCCTGAAATCAATTTGATGGCTGAGACCAGCGGAAAGAATGCAGTCCTTATCTCAGCGTGTGCTGATATCGATGCAGCGGTGAAAGATTTAGTGCAATCAGCATTTGGACACGCAGGACAGAAGTGTTCTGCGGCATCGATTGCAATCGTTGATACCACCGTCTATAACAACCCAGCATTCATAAGTCAGCTCAAAGATGCGGTGGAATCACTGCATGTAGGCGCGGGTTGGGACTTCTCAACAACAGTAGGCCCGATCATTCGCCCATCAGAGACTGCACTCACCCGCGCTCTCACAGAACTTGAGCAGGGTGAAACATGGCTTGTTGAACCTAAGCAATTAGATGATGCAGGACTCATGTGGCGCCCAGGTGTGAAGCTTGGAGTGAAAGCAAAGTCTTGGTCACATCGCAATGAATGGTTTGGCCCAGTACTTGCTGTCATTGAAGCACCTGATTTTGATACAGCAATTACTTGGCAGAACGAAACAGATTTTGGGTTAACAGCTGGAATTCAATCACTCGATGAGAAAGAGTGCGAAGAGTGGATCAATCGCATTGAAGCAGGAAACCTTTATGTGAACCGCGGAATTACTGGTGCAATTGTTAATCGCCAGCCATTTGGTGGATGGAAGCGCTCTGCAGTTGGACCTAACGCTAAAGCTGGTGGACTTAACTACGTCAACACACTTCGCAACTGGCCGCGAGTGACGAATGTAGAAGCTGCAATCTTTGGTGTGAACACATGGTGGGCAAAAGTTGGTTCACAAGCAATCGATCGAAGTGGTCTAGTTGTTGAGAAGAATTTCCAGCGTTATCGTCATTACTTAGCGCCAATTGTTGTTGTAGTCGATGAATCCACCACACAAGATGAAAAGTCACTCATTCATTACATCTCTGAAAAAACTGGCGCAAAGGTTATTTTCACCACTGACTTAAGAGATGTGAAAGAGAAATACGCCCGTGTTCGCTGGCTAGCTTCGAGTAAGCCTCCCATTTATGAGGAGATGCTCAAGGGTATTTCGGTAGATCATCGCCCCATTGCACAACGTGGAGATATCGAAACTCCTCGATGGCTCATTGAACAATCTGTTGCTATTACCCATCACCGTTATGGCAATCCCAACGGCGGACCAAGGCCGCAATGCCCAGGGCTGAGCGCTTAATTTTCTAGGGATAGGATGTAGAAATGCGAAGCGCAGATTGGTACGGCGGAAACTCTAGAGATTCCTATATTCACCGCGCTTGGATGCGTCGTGGAAATCCTGACTCTGCCTTCAATGCAACTCGCCCTCAAATTGCGATTATCAACACTGCATCCGATCTAGCTCCGTGCAATATGCATTTGGATGAAGTTGCTCAGAGTGTGAAGAATGGAATTTGGGAAGCAGGTGGAGTTCCACATAACCTTCCTATGGTTTCACTTGGCGAAACTAATGTTCGCCCTACTGCAATGTTGTGGCGCAACATGGTTGCCATGGCGACAGAAGAAATGATTCGTGCTAATCCTGTTGATGGCGTCGTGCTCTTAGGTGGTTGCGACAAGACAATCCCTGCACTACTTATGGGTGCTGCATCTGTAAATCTGCCTGCCATTGTTGTTCCTGGTGGACCAATGCTCAACGGAACTTTTAAAGGTGAGCGGCTTGGATGTGGAACTGGCGTATGGAAGTTCAGTGAAGAAGTACGCGCAGGGAAAATGTCACAAGAGGAATTTAACAACTCAGAGAAGTCAATGATTCGTAGCAAAGGTCACTGCAACACAATGGGGACAGCTTCAACAATGGGAAGCCTTGCAGAAGCACTTGGAATGGTCTTGCCAGGAGTTGCAGGCACACCAGCGCCAGATAGTCGTTTACTTCAGGCCGCTCATGCATCTGGAGTGCGCATCGTTGACATGATTGCTGAAGATCTCAAACCCTCTGACATCATGACAACAGGTGCATTTACCAATGCAATCGTGGCACTGGGAGCTATTGGTGGCTCTACAAATGCTGTTGTTCATCTCCTTGCGATTGCCGGACGCCTTGGAATCAAGCTAACCCTGGATGATTTTGATCGAATTGGTTCAAGAATTCCGTTGTTAGTAAATCTTCAGCCTGCAGGTGAATTCCTCATGGAAGACCTATTCCGTGCTGGTGGTCTTTCAGCGGTAATGAATGAAGTAGATGAATACTTGGATCGGTCTTCAATTACGGTCACTGGCAAACCGTATGTTGAATACCTCAAAGGTGCAGAAATTTATGACAGCAATGTCATCAAAACGCATGATGCGCCCCTTCAGCCAGAAGCAGGAATAGCAGTACTTCGTGGAAATATTGCACCCGATGGAGCAGTTATTAAGCCAGCGGCAGCAAGCAAGAATTTATTAGTTCACACAGGTAAAGCTGTTATTTTCGAAAGCATTGAAGATTTTCATGCGCGTATCGATGATCCTGATTTAGATGTTGATGAAAACAGCGTCTTAGTTCTTCGTGGTTGTGGTCCAAAGGGTTATCCGGGAATGCCAGAAGTTTCTAATATGGCAATTCCGAAGAAGCTTCTTGAAAAAGGAGTGACGGATCTTGTTCGCATCTGCGACGGTCGTATGAGTGGTACAGCATTTGGAACAGTAGTTCTTCACGTTTCACCTGAAGGTGCGCTAGGTGGGCCATTCGCTAAATTGTTAAATGGCGACCTAATTGAACTCAATGTTCCAGCGAGAACGCTCAATGTGAAGATCTCTGATGCAGAACTTGCTGCTCGCCAACCATCGGCTGCTATGACAAAAGCACTCGCGAGCCCAGATCGAGGATGGGAACATCTTTACATTGAGCATGTTGAACAAGCCCATTTGGGAGCAGATCTTGATTTCTTGCGTGGTGCGAGTGGGTCACAGACTCCACGGGAGTCACATTAATTAAGCGCCGGCAAAGAG
Organism: Actinomycetota bacterium; assembly: GCA_009701945.1. Taxonomy (GTDB): domain Bacteria; phylum Actinomycetota; class Actinomycetes; order Nanopelagicales; family Nanopelagicaceae; genus Planktophila. Next base: position 4,656 of record WLJF01000010.1, on the reverse strand, counting down.
CGTTGTAGCAACTCCCGTAAAACCAGGTTCGCAGATATAGGTTCGACCATCAGAGACAGTGCTGGCTGGGTTATTTCTCTCGGCAGAAGTGATGATTAGCTTGTCAAGATTCTTTCCAGCGAATGCGCATGAAGTTGTGCGTAGCGCAGGAACTGAAATCTCGTGTGTCATCGCATAATTATTACGAGTGTCATATCTGCGCACCGCACTTCCATTATAGAAAGCTACCCATAGACCATCTTCTGAATCTATGCACATTCCATCGGGGAATCCATATTTTGTATCACACGGAATAACCATGCGTCGATTGGAAATTTCTCGACTGTGATAATCAAATGCTTCGATACCAAATGTAAGTGTGTCGATGTAGTAGAAAGTATTCATATCTCCACTCCACGCCAATCCATTACTAATTCCAGTTCCTGAGAGAAATTTCTTTAACTCTTTAGTCGCACCATCCAGTCGATAAAAACTTCCATACCCAGCCTCTTCGGTGAGAGCAAGCGACCCCAGCCACAAATCTCCATCAGGTGAAACTTTGGCATCGTTCCAGCGTATTGGAGTCACATCAACTTCAGTACGAGATGCATAAGGAGTGAAATTTTTTCCATCGTAAAGAACTGGTCCACTTGTAGTTCCCAGCAAGCTCCTTCCTGTTTCAGTAGGAATGACAAAGCCAATGAGTTCTGGAACCGAATATTCCTTAAACTCGTCCGTTTCGAGATTTCGCGAGAGCACCTTCCTTGCCTCAATATCGACCCACTGAACATCCGAGTGTGAAGATCCAGAAGAGACGGGGCCTTCTCCAAGCGTGCATTGACGCTCATCGAAGAGCTCGACCGACAAAGTAGTAACTGCCATTTTGGAATAGTAGCGTGAGTAAACTTAAAGCGTGCGAGCCTACGTAATCTCTAGCCCAAGAGTTGGTTCAGTAATGGAAGTTTCTGAACCAGTTGTGGGAGTGCGCGACTTATTAGTTCAGGTAGAACGAGCCGGCATATGTGGCACCGATGTTGAATTCTTTACCGGAGATATGGCATACCTTGATAGTGGAGAAGCGCAATTCCCTCTACGCATTGGCCACGAATGGTGTGGTCGTGTGATTGCGATTGGCGAATCCGTTGATCCCAAATGGCTCAATAAATTTGTCACTAGTGACACCATGCTGGGGTGCCAACAATGTGCACGTTGTAAAAGCGGCTATCAATACTTATGTGCTGATCGCGATGAAGTTGGTATTCGAAGAGGATTTCCTGGCGCGCTTGCTGAGAAAATCGTAATCCCTGATTTTGCAGTGCTTGAGTTACCCGATGAGATGGACCCTGCTGTTGGTGCAATGGTCGAACCGACCGGAAATGCCCTACGCGCCGTAGATGCCACCAATCTAAAATCTGGTGAACGATTGATGATTTTTGGCCCGGGAACTATTGGAATTCTCTCTGCGCTTATTGCACAACAACGCGGAATTGAAGTGCACCTAGTCGGAGTAGAAGAGAAGTCACTAATCTTTGCAAAACAATTTGGTTTCGCTGGTGTACATCTTATTGGCGCAATTCCACAGTTGGAAATTCATTCAATTATTGACGCTACATTTGCCGAAGATATCCCTGACCTAGCACTGAAATTGATTGAACCAGGTCGCTCGATAGTCTTTATCGGAATTTCAGGGACTCCAAGTCTGATTGATTCCCGCACCATCACACTAAAGGACTTGAAGGTACGAGGAATTTTGAGTGCATCGCCAGGACTTGCTGGTGCCATTGAACTCCTTAGCAAGAAAATTATTGATCCGCGCCCGTTGATTGCAGGTGTTGTCGCACTCGAAGATTCCAGCGAAGTGTTAAGTGGAAATCGAACTGGAGTAAAGGGAAATGGACCCAAAATCCATATAAAGCCATGAAGAAAACAATTCTTGTCCTGATCGCCACTCTTCTCGCTTTCCCAATGTCCTCAACTCATGCAGCCGAGCAACCAATCAAGGTGATGTCACGCAATCTTTACTTAGGAGCTGATGTCGGTGTTGCCTTGGCAAAGATTCCAAATATGCCTGCAGCTGCACAATTTATGTGGGATCAAGTTCAGCAAACAGATTTCTCTAAACGGAAGAAGATTCTGGCTGAAGAAATTCGAGCCGAATCTCCTGATGTCATCGGAATCCAGGAAGCAACTGTTTGGTACTGCAAAGCCCACTTCTGGAGCAAAAAAACCGAGGTTTTTAACTTCACAACAGAGTTACTTGCTGAACTGAGTGGTGATTACATCATTGCTGAAAAGAATGGTGTGACGGCAAATAATCCTGGTTACTCGATTGGGCCCATTCCATTCCTCACAAAAGTTAGCGACCCAATTACCTTCCAGACTTTGTTTGGTCTGAACGAAGCAGACTGCGGTTTCCAAATAGGCGATGCTTTGCTAATTAAGAAGTCTCTTTCTCAGTACGTGAATCAAGTGGGAAATTCAGAGTACAAAGCAGTTTACAAAGTGGTTCCAACTCTGATGGAGATCTATCGTGGATATTCGTGGGCTGATATCACAGTCCAGGGGACCAATGTTCGCTTTGTAACAACTCATCTTGAATCACTATGGGATGCAAATAAAGTCCCTAAGGCAGCCGATCAAGCTCGCCAACTTGTGGATGATTTGAAAAATACTAAATCGCCAATCGTTGTGATTGGAGATTTCAACTCTGATCCGCGTGATCCGCGTTCATTAGATGCACCAAACCCGGGCGAACAACCAACTGCTTCTAAAAATTGCCCAGCAGGCACACCTGTCTGTAACGCCTACAAAGTAATGCGCGAAGCCGGCTATACAGATTCAGGTCCAGATGCGAGTGACCCAAGCACATACAGCTGGGGTATGAATTCGTTGCTCACAGGTCCCGATGCAGAGCGCGCACAGGCAGCAAAGAAGATGGGAAATAACTTTGGATTTACGGATCGTCTCGATTACATCTTTGTGAAAAATGGAATTAAAGTTCTAACATCGAAAATTATTGGTCAGGCTGCACCGTATGGAACAGATCATGCAGGTGTCGTCACCGAACTCAACATCACCGCTCTCGGTTCAGTTATCAGCGACCGACTTGATTCGCATAACCGATTCCCGATTTCATTCTGGAAGGGCGTAGGCCTGCTGCTATTAACCCTAATTACTTGGCGCATTGCGCGTAGATTCCGCCGCCGGTAGGGCGGTAGACTTCACCCACACTTGGAGACGTCGCATAGCCCGGTCGAGTGCGCCTCACTGCTAACGAGGTAAGGTGTAAAAGCCTTCAGGAGTTCAAATCTCCTCGTCTCCGCCAGTATTTCTTGAACAAAGGATTCGTGTGCCTCAATACAAAGTAGCAATCGTCGGTGCAGGACCGGCCGGCTACTTTGCAGCCCTTGCTCTGCAGAATCTTCAAACTGAAGAACTTCAATTCTCAATCGACATGATTGAACGCCTGCCAACTCCTTGGGGCTTGGTCCGCAGTGGTGTTGCACCCGATCATCCAAAGATTAAGACCGTTGCAAAGGTATTTGAAAAGGTTGCGAGCGAACCAAACTTTAGACTCTTTGCCAACGTTGAACTTGGTAGTGATCTCACTATTGAACAGCTCAAAGAAAAGTATGACGCTGTTGTAATTGCAACAGGTACAGCACTCGGCAAGAAGCTCGGTATTCCTGGCGAGGAACTACAAGGTTCTATGTCTGCAGCAACTTTCGTGCCTTGGTATAACGCACATCCTGATTTCAAAGATGAATCAATAGATTTGAATACCGAAACAGCAGTTGTTATTGGCGCTGGAAATGTTGCAATGGATGTGGCTCGCATGCTCGCTCTTGAACCAAGTGAGCTAGATCCAACTGATACCGCAGATCATGCAATTGATACTTTTAAAGAGAGCAAAGTGCGCACGGTGATTATCAGTGCACGTCGTGGCCCTGAGCATGCAGCCTTTACCTCACCTGAACTTCGCGACCTTCCTAAGCTAGAACACACCAACGTAGAGATGGAGAGGGCAGATATTGAGGCAGCCATTGTTCGCGCTGGCGATGCTCCTGAGAAAGATGTGAAGAGCAATCTCGATGCAATGCTTTTGATTTCGGAAAAAGATGCCACCAACCACGAGCGCACGATGAAGTTCCAATTCTTGGCAACACCTAAGGAGATTAAGGGCAACGCTCGTGTTGAAGAAGTTGTCTTTCAGAAGACCGGAAGCGATGAAACCTTCAGTATTAAGTGCGGATTAGTGATCACTGCAATTGGTTATGAAGCAACAGCCCTTGAAGGAATTCCTTTTGAAAAGGGCAAGGTCGTTAATACCGATGGCCGTGTAAGCGAAAATGTATATGTTGTTGGCTGGGCAAAGCGTGGACCTTCAGGAGTCATCGGCACGAATAAATCTGATGCAGCCGATGTGATGAAGCTTTTGGTTGAAGATCTTGGAACACCTAAGACTTCAGGTGATATCACCAATGTAATTACACATAACAGGGTTGTAACTCAGCAGCACTGGCAGGCAATCAACACTGCTGAAGTTGCTGCAGGTGAGCCACTTGGAAAGCCACGTCGTAAATCAGTTGCGCGCGAAGATCTTTTGAAGCACGCAGGCCTTTAAAGCGGCTTAATAATTCCTAGTTGTTCACGGAAACCAAGTGAATCCCAGGCATC
>WLJF01000001.1 GCA_009701945.1 Actinomycetota bacterium | reverse complement strand
CGACCTGCGGGAAAGATATCTAGGAATGCATAGCAATCTTCGTTTTCAAAGACCTTATGAGAAGGAAGCGATCCCTCAATTATCTTGCAGAAGATGCACTCTGACATGGCGTCACTGTAGAGCGTTGATTCTTGCACGCGCAATCTTCTGACTCGGTGATTCATGCCCCAGCATGTAAGAGAGAAGATCCAGCAGAACTTTGCTCGCCTTAAGCCAGATTCGAGAACGAGCCTTAAGTCCAAGGACTGTGAGAAAGGGTTCGTCGATTGTGGCAATAGCTGCATTGGCAAGAATTCGGTAGAAGAAGAGACCGCCCTTTGAAAATGGTGGCTTCAATATGAAGCCAACTATGGGCGGCGTCATGGCGATACTGACAACTTCATTTTGAGCAAAGCTATCCATGACGCTTGCTAGCTCTGCCTTCGACTGAGGCGCAGAACTAAGTCCGAGCGGTTCTGCACTCTTTGCCCACTCATTAACATATTGGTCAGCGCCTTGTGGCAATGCATAACCAAGTTCTTCATGTGCGCGCAGGAATGAATCGGTGAAAGCGCAATGCACCCACAACAAATAGCGCGGATCTCTTGCGCTATATCGTGCTTGCTCACCACTTCTTTGCTCGAAATTTCCTTCAACGCGCTTATGCATTTCACGCACTCGACGCGCTTCAATTTCAATTGCTTCTGTTGAACCAAAAGAAGTGATGGTGAGCCAGCGCGTTGTGCGCTCTAACCGACCAAGCGGATCTGTGTCGTAGGCAGAATGTTCAGCAACTCCAGTGAGCGCTGCAGGATGTGCTGCTTGCATCAGCAATGCACGAATACCCCCTACCAACGTCGCAATACACCCGTGCACCTGCCAGACAGCGCTATCTGGACCAAAGAGACCGACATCATTTCCGATTGCCATCTGCTGCGACCATTCAGGAGCTCCGCTTGCATCACCGGAGACTGTTTTTCGAAAAGCATCAGCTGCTCTATTTCCGCCGAGAGCACCCAATACTTTATTCACAGAGGAGATTCTAGAGAGGTATCAGATTCGTGCAATTTCAAAGACGAGTTGAGAAACCAGCTGCCATTTCAAGAACTACAAGAGATGCTAATCGCACTGTTCGCTCATCGGCAGAGTCCTTAGTTGCATCAATCTCTGTGATATCTGCACCGATAACTGAAGGTGATGTTCCTGCAAGGAATGCGAATTGACGCAATTCATCAGCGCTCATCCCACCAGGGGCTGCAGCAGGACATGCTGGCACAACAGATCGATCACACACATCCATATCAAAATCAACAAAGACCTTATCCCCCGCAATTGATAAGGCCCTTGCCCAAATCTCTTCAACACTCTTGCTACGTAGTTCACTGCGAGGGATAACGGTGATGCCAAATTCTTTAGCTCTCTTGGCATATGCGGTTGAATTTGAAAAATCAGCTATTCCAATTTGAACAACTTTCTTACCGCTTAACCCTGCCTCAATAAGTCGTCGCACCGGTGAGCCATTACTGACTCCATCTCTCAAGTCATAATGCGCATCTAATGTAATCAGACCGGTCGCCCCCGTTGCCTGCACACCACTATAGGTAATGGAATTATCTCCGCCGAGTGCAATAAGTAATGAGCTTTTTGCACCAATAGATTTCAATTGCGCAATTGCGCCGGCCTCATCACCATCGGGAGAAGTGACATCTCCTGCATCGCATAGAGAAATCTTTTCAAGATTGACTCTGTGATCTGCGTGAGCAGTGGAGTAACGCTGTAGTGCTTGGCGAATTGCTTGAGGAGTTTCATGTGCTGATGTTGGACTCAGACTTGTTTGTGAGGCTGGAACTCCAACAATCATCACATCGGCGCGATTGTCTACCTCCGATGAAAACAGGGATGCTGCCCGTGGCCAGAGAGGATCATGAGGCAATGCCATGGTGAAAGGGTAGTGGTATCAGCAATGATGCAGATATATAGTGCTCAAATGATGTCAGGACCACGTCCAGTTAGAGCACCTCGCGGAACAACAAAGAGCGCACATGGTTGGGGTCAAGAGGCAGCGCTACGAATGTTGCAGAACAACCTCGATCCTGAAGTTGCCGAACATCCCGACAAGTTAGTTGTCTACGGTGGAACGGGAAAAGCTGCACGAAATTGGGATTCCTTCGATGCTCTGATTAAGACACTGACCAATCTAAAAGATGATGAAACGATGTTGGTGCAATCTGGAAAACCGGTTGGTGTTTTTCAAACTCATGAATGGGCGCCACGCGTACTCCTTGCTAACTCAAACCTTGTAGGAGATTGGGCAACCTGGCCGGAATTTCGCAGACTCGAAGATTTAGGTTTGACGATGTATGGCCAGATGACTGCAGGGTCTTGGATCTATATCGGCACTCAAGGAATTTTGCAGGGAACCTACGAAACTTTTGCAGCTGTTGCAGAGAAGCACTTCGGTGGAACTCTCGCAGGCACGCTCACCGTTACTGGCGGATGTGGGGGCATGGGAGGGGCGCAACCACTTGCAGTCACCATGAATGAGGGAACTTGTCTGATTATCGATGTCGATGGTTCACGTCTTAAGCGCCGAGTCACCAAAAGATATCTCGATGTGATTGCAGATAATTTGGAAGATGCCATTTCAATGGCTGTGAAGGCTAAGAGCGAGAAGAAGGCTATCTCCATCGGTCTTGTGGGAAATAGCGCGACTGTTCTCCCCCAACTCTTTGCAATGGGAGTGCCAATCGATATCGTCACAGATCAAACATCAGCGCATGATCCACTCTTCTATATTCCTGAAGGCATTGATATCAATGATGCACGCGATAGCGCTGAACGTGACCCTGTTGATTTCGCTAAACGAGCTAAAGAATCCATGGCAAAGCACGTTGAAGCAATGGTGAATTTCCAAGATAAGGGCGCGGTCGTATTTGATTATGGAAATTCCATCCGTGATGAAGCGCGCCAAGGTGGATACACCAGAGCATTTGAATTCCCAGGATTCATTCCAGCCTATATTCGACCACTCTTCTGTGAAGGAAAAGGTCCATTTCGATGGGTTGCACTCTCAGGAGATCCTAAAGATATTGCTCGCACGGATCAGGCAGTGTTGGAACTCTTTCCTGAAAACAAACATCTCCACCGCTGGATCAAGATGGCTCAAGATCGCGTTGAATTTGAAGGACTTCCTGCACGAATCTGCTGGCTCGGTTATGGAGAGCGCGATAAGGCGGGGTTGAAATTTAATGACCTTGTAGCAAGTGGCGAAGTCAGTGCTCCGATTGTTATCGGTCGAGATCATCTTGACTGTGGCAGCGTTGCATCTCCCTATCGTGAATCTGAAGCAATGCTCGATGGATCAGATGCCATTGCCGATTGGCCCTTACTGAACGCAATGATCAATATTTCATCTGGCGCATCATGGGTCTCTATTCACCATGGTGGCGGAGTTGGTATTGGGCGCTCGATCCACGCAGGGCAAGTAAGCGTTGCTGATGGCACAGCACTTGCTGCGCAGAAATTAGAACGAGTGCTGACAAACGATCCAGGAATGGGTGTCATTCGCCATGCTGATGCAGGCTATGAACACGCAAAGGAAGTCGCTATAGAAAAAGGCGTTCACGTTCCCATGATGAATGGTGCACCTATCAAGTGAGTTCCATAGCATTTACCAATATTCACACTCTTGTAACAAGTGATTCCTCCTTAGGAGAAGGTCCGCTTGGAGTTCTGCATGGAGCTAGCGTCATCACCGAGGATGGAATCGTCACAGAGATCAGGCAAGGAATTCCCTCAGGCGTTGATAGCGAAGTCGATTGCTCCGACAAAACACTTCTTCCGGGTTTTGTCGATTCGCACTCACACCTAATATTTGCAGGCGATCGCGCAGATGAATTCTCAGCACGCTCTCGAGGGCAGAAATACACCGCTGGAGGAATTGCATCGACGGTCAATGCCACACGACATGCATCAGATGAGCAGTTGCGTCAGAATGCCCAGCGCCTACTCAATGAAGCACTTGCCTACGGAACAACCACGATGGAGATTAAGTCGGGGTATGGCCTGACTGAGAAAGATGAATTACGCTCGATTGATATCGCTGCTGAATTTACCGAGGAGACAACTCTTCTTGCAGCACATGTCATACCTGAAGATTTCCTCACAGATCCAGATGGATATGTTGATCTCATCATTAACTCCATCATCCCAAAATCAAATTCGAAGTGGATAGATGTTTTCTGCGATCTTGGCGCATTTAATCCAGAACAGTCAGAGGCAATATTGCGTGCTGGAATCGCACAGGGTATGTCTGCTCGAATTCATGCCAACCAACTCTCTGCTGGTAAAGGCGTCGAAATAGCAGTTTCACTCGGTGCGGCCTCGGCAGACCATGTGAGTAAATCTACGAAGGCCGATATAGATCTCCTGGCTTCAAGCACAACAGTTGCCACACTCTTACCTGGCGCTGAATTTTCCACACATGCAGAAGAAAATCTAGGTCGTCGCTTTCTCGATGCAGGTGTGAGAGTGGCGATTGCATCTGATTGCAATCCAGGATCTAGCTTCACGACATCGATGCCATTTTGCATCGCAGCTGCGGTAAGCATCCTTGGCTTCACCGTGGAGGAAGCGGTGCTCGCTGCGACAATCGGAGGCGCCCGCGCACTTCGCAGAGTTGATATCGGACAGATTAGCGTTGGTAAGCGAGCTGATTTCGTTCTTCTCGATGCACCTTCTTATATACATCTGGCATACCGACCAGGAGTCAATCTCGTTCACAGTACCTACAAATCAGGAAGAGCAGTGACCTCATGGCAAAAGTAGTTATCACGACATCGGGAATGACCTTTGGCGATCTTGTATCTATCGCTCGTGACGGTGCAACAGTTTCCCTGTCACCGCAATCTCTTGCTGCGATGCAGAGCTCGCGTGATCATGTAGAGAAACTGGCTGCATCAGAAACTCCTGTCTATGGAATCTCAACCGGTTTTGGTGCTCTCGCTAACCGTCACGTCTCGCAGGAGCTTCGCACCCAACTACAACGCTCGCTCATTCGCTCACATGCAGCTGGAGTGGGAGATCCCGTTGAACGAGAAGTTGTGCGAGCCCTTATGGCTCTGCGTTTAAAGACGCTCGCTTCAGGAAAAACGGGAGTGCGACCAATTGTTGCCGAGACAATGGCGGCACTACTCAATGCTGGTATCACTCCCCTGGTTCGCGAATTTGGTTCTCTTGGATGCAGCGGAGATTTGGCACCACTTGCACATTGCGCACTTGTTCTCATGGGTGAAGGTGAAGCATGTGATAGCAAAGGCGTTCAACGCCCCGTCGCAGATCTCTTGCGCGAAGCACAGATCTCCCCAGTTCAGTTAGCTGAGAAGGAAGGTCTTGCTCTTATCAATGGCACAGACGGGATGCTTGGAATGCTCATCCTTGCAATCGAAGATCTAAGAATGTTAGTTAACTCGGCAGATGTTGTTGCAGCGATGAGCGTTGAAGGTCTGCTCGGTACAGATCGTGTCTTTATCCCAGAACTACACCAACCGCTTCGTTCTCATCCGGGCCAGGCAGAGAGTGCAGCTCGCATGCTTGCCACACTCAAAGGCTCGGGCATCGTTGCCTCGCATCTTCTCAACGATGATCGCGTTCAAGATGCTTACTCACTTCGCTGCGCTCCTCAAGTGGCTGGTGCAGTTCGCGACACAATCGAATATGCAGCAAGCGTTGCCCTCCTTGAATTGTCGGCAGTTATCGATAACCCAGTCGTCCTAGACGATGGTCGCATTTCATCAAATGGAAACTTCCATGGTGCTCCAGTTGCTTATGTTCTGGACTTCCTAGCCATTGCTGTTGCAGATTTAGGAAGCATTGCAGAACGTCGCACAGATAGAGCCCTCGATAAGAATCGCAGCGCAGGCTTGCCGCCATTTCTTGCCGATGATCCCGGAGTTGATTCAGGTCTGATGATCGCTCAATATACGCAAGCCGCACTCGTGAGTGAGAACAAGAGACTTGCATCTCCTGCAAGTGTTGATTCCATTCCATCATCTGCGATGCAAGAAGATCATGTATCGATGGGTTGGTCTGCTGCACGTAAATTGCGTAAGTCGATTGAAAATCTCACAAGAATTATCGCAATTGAGTTAGTTACGGCATCTCGCGCTATAGAACTTCGTGCACCTCTGACTCCAAGCCCCGTATCGGCCAAGGTCATCAGCGCACTTCGCACCAGCGTTCCAGGTCCTGGCCCGGATAGATATCTCTCGCCTGAGTTAGTAGCAGCCACTGCTTTTGTTGCAACAGGGCAAGTTATGAGTGTGACTGAATAAAGATCCGTGAATTCTCGAAGATGATCTCTTGGTCATAGTCGAGAGTTGCCACGTGGTAACTATTTACCAATTCAATTCGGTTCTTCTCGCGTGAACCAACCCCAGCCAAGATGATTTCTGTATTTGACACTGGCAAGGTGTGATCGTCAACGCTATGAAATAGTTGTAATGGCGCAGTCACATCATGCAAACGCTTACGGGTATAGGAAAGCATCTTCAATAGCTGATGCACGCCAACGGCTGGAAGAGAGTCATATCCCCATTCGGTAATCCCAGGGCGCTTAATGTCATCGCCCACTGAATCGCGCATCTTCTGAAAGCGAGAGATCACCCATGCAAGTTGATGTGGAACAAGCTTCACATGAATCATTGGATTGACCAGGATGATTCCAGCTAGCTGTTTTGAGTATCGAGTGGCGACATTGAGAACTGTTCCACCACCCATAGACAGACCACAGATAAATACCTTCTCGCAACTTTGCAGCAATACATTGAGATCGTTCTCGACCTTCGCTGGCCATTCTTGCCACTTCACCATGTTTAAATCTTCAGGACGAGTTCCATGTCCGGGAAGTAGTGGAACAGTGACGGTGTATCCATGTTGATTGAGGTATTCAGCCCATGGTCGCATCGATGCAGGAGAGCCTGTAAATCCATGTACGAGAAGGATTCCAATACTCTTATTGGCTCCCTTGCCTTCAGCGTGCCAATCATTTAACAGTCCTGCGGGTGCACCATCAACGCTCATGTGTTGAGAGTATTACCCAAGCAATGTCATAGCAATCATCTACTGTTAACGCGTGGTGAACGATTCAATGAACTCTTCGTGGCAGAGCACCTTCCAAGAAATTGGTAGGCCTCTTGTAGATACAACATTTGTTGTCATTGACCTTGAGACCACCGGTGGCGCCCCACATTTGGGCGCTGGAATTACCGAAATTGGAGCGGTGAAAATCTGCCGAGGCGAGGTAGTCGCTGAGTTTGAGACATTTATCGACCCAGGCCATCCCATCCCCTCTTACATCACCGATCTCACGGGGATCACTGACGAAATGGTTTTTCAATCTCCCACGATTGCCGCTGTACTTCCTTCACTTCTTGAATTCCTCGGAAGTCCAGAAAAGACAGTTCTTGTTGCTCAGAACGCACCTTTTGACCTGTCATTTCTTACCTATGCAGCGCGAGTCAACGCCTTTCCATGGCCGAAATTTCCCGTTCTCGACACCGCAATTATTGCCCGCAAAGTTCTGACCCGCGATGAAGTCCCTAACTGCAAGCTCGGAACTCTTGCGCAATTCTTTGGAACAGAAACAACACCTAATCACCGCGCACTCGATGATGCTCGCGCCACAGTTGATGTCTTTCACGGTCTTCTAGAGCGACTTGGCTCTCACGATATCTACACGTTGGAGGAGCTCAATAACTTTGGTAAGAAAGTTAAGAAGCAGAAATCTCCTGAGAGAGGGCTGCCCACCGAGTAAGAAGTGCTGCTGCTGCTCCTGAATCAACTGCTTCTTCGGCTCGCTTCAGGCCACGAGTAAGTCGTTCTTTAATCTCACTCTCTGCATCACCTTCAAAGGCAGCTATCGCAGCTGCTGCATTGAGCAATACAGCATCTCGTGGAGCACCACGTTCGCCAGCGAAGATAGCTTGTGAAATCCTTGCATTCTCTTGCGCATCTCCTCCCACAATTGCCTCAATAGGTGAGTTATCCATACCGAAATCTTTTGCATCAATACGATCACTTCGTATCTCATCTCGTCCAATAGTAAGGACAGAGGTAGTTGTGGCCAGGGTAATCTCATCGAGGCCATCATCGCCGCGAAAGACAAAACCATCGCAACCTTTTTCAGCTAATACTTGAGCCATCACTAAATGCATCCGTTCGTTGGCCACCCCGATAGCTGCAGCCTTTGGTTGTGCTGGATTTGCTAGTGGCCCCAAGATATTAAAGACAGTGGGAACGCCGAGCTCTTTTCGAGCAGGGGCTGCAAATCGCATCGCAGGATGAAAGACTGGTGCGAAACAGAATCCAATCCCCAACTCGCGCACAGTGCGTGCAACCCCTTTGCCATCTAGTCCTGCAACGACACCGAGTGCTTCAAGAAAATCTGATGCCCCCGATTTAGATGAGACTGCGCGATTGCCATGTTTGACTACTCGAGCACCTGCTGCTGCCGCAATAATTGCAGCAGTTGTTGAGATATTGATTGTGTGTGCTCCATCTCCACCTGTGCCCACTGTGTCCACAGCGCGTTCGGTGATATTGATGGGAGCAGCATTTGCATACATCACTTCAACCAACGCCCCAACTTCATCAGAGGTCTCGCCTTTTGCTTTGAGGGCTAGGAGAAAACTCTTCACGCTATCGATGTCGGATTGCCCACTGAGAATCTCTCTCATCGCACCTTGAATTTCATCTCTTTCGAGATCAAGACCTGATGTGAGTTTTTCTGTAAGAAGGCTCCAGCTCACAGGAGATGAAGTCATGGCAGAACCTTCGTTATGCGGTTGCGTTCGTTGCGATGGTGCGTGCACGAAGAAGATCGGCAACAGTGTGGGAAAGTGTAAAAGGATCGACTGGATGCAGAACATTTGCCTCTGCACGAGACCATGCTGCAAGCCATGCATCTTCCTTGCGGCCGGTAATGACCATTACGGGAGGACAGTTAAATACTTCATCCTTTAATTGACGTGCCATACCGATGCCACCTTCAGGCACGGCCTCGCCATCGAGGATGAAGAGATCGATAGGTGAATCTGAATCAATTTTCTTCCCATCGACATAAAGACGAAGCGCTGCAGCAGTCGCAAATTGATGGATGACATGTTCGGCCATTTCTGGGGAGACTCTGGAACCAAGGGCTCCGATTACAGCCTCGCGCACAGTGACGTCATCGGAGTAGAGAACGATGGAGTACTTACGCTCGCGAGCTCCAGATTGTGATGACATGGGAAGGAGTCTAATAGCCCGAGGTCATTGGCGACGACGAAAAAATGAAGCCGATTTGCGTGACCCTTTTCACCTCTTATGAGCGGGAAAACAGGGTCGTCTGAGGGGCTTGAAATAGGTTAGCGCCCCTCTTTTCGGGAATAATGCCACCCATGACAAGCACCAGCGTGAGCGATCACCACAAAATCACCCGCCCCAACATGGTGGCGGTCGGCACGATTGTTTGGCTATCGAGTGAACTCATGTTCTTTGCTGCACTCTTTGCAATGTATTTCACCACTCGCGCTGTGCAGGGCCCTAAAATCTGGCTCGAATCAACTGAGATGCTCAACATTCCATTTGCGGCCTTTAATACAACAGTTCTTGTTCTCTCATCTGTCACATGCCAGTTCGGAGTATTTGCTGCAGAGCGTTATCAATCTCGCCGTGAGGGATCACTGATCAATATCAAGAGCTGGGGAATGCGCGAGTGGTTCGCTCTGACTTTCCTGATGGGTGGATTCTTCGTAGCTGGACAAATTTATGAGTACGCACATCTTGTCGCTGAAGGATTAGCACTTTCGACAAATGCATACAGTTCTGTTTTCTACATAGCAACAGGTTTCCACGGATTACACGTAACAGGTGGCCTCATCGCCTTCCTTATCGTGATGATCCGAGTTGCAAAGGCTCGTCGATTTACTCAAGGACAGGCAACCACAGCGATCGTAGTTTCTTACTACTGGCACTTCGTTGACGTTGTCTGGATTGCACTCTTCTCAGCTATCTATCTCATCAAGTAACCACCCGTAGTTTGACAATGACTGACCAACTGAAAGGAACACAGTGAAGCGCCTCTCGCGTCTACGCAGACATCGTGCAGCAGGACCAATACTTTTGATCTTTGCTCTCTTCACCATCGGAACAACTTTCCAAGTTGCCAGTGCTGTCAATAACGAGACCACCTCGGTTGCAGATCGAGCTGTCACTATTGAAGAAGGAAAGCAGATCTTCCTTAAGGGATGCTCTTCCTGCCATGGTCTAAACGCAGAAGGTGGCCAAATTGCACCATCATTAATTGGCGTTGGCGCCGCATCTGTTGATTTCCAGGTTGCCACAGGACGTATGCCAATGGCAGATATGAGCGTTCAGGCAATGCGTAAAGACCCTGTCTATAACGCAGAGGAAGTCCATGCACTTGCAACTTATGTCGCATCTCTTGCACCAGGACCACAAGTGCCGGGTGAAGAACTTTTAAATTATGAGCGTGATGGTTCTGTTGCAGAAGGTGGCGAACTATTTCGCACTAACTGCGCGATGTGCCACAACTTTGCTGGTCAAGGCGGAGCACTTACTCAAGGCAAATATGCACCAACGCTTATGGGTGTTGAACCACGCCATATCTACGAAGCGATGATTACTGGACCACAATCAATGCCAGTCTTTAGCGATAAGACAATCACTCCTGAAGAGAAGCTCTCAATTATTAAGTGGATCAAGTCAGCTGAATCTGAACCACAACTCGGTGGCGCAGCACTTGGACGCGTCGGTCCCGTCACTGAAGGTTTACTTGTTTGGACACTTGGAATCGGACTGCTCATAGGTGTTGCGGTCTGGCTAGCGATGAAGGCGAGATAATAGATGTCTAACGAGATCGAGCTCATTAAAGATCCGGGGCTACCAGCTCATGTTCATCGCTCCACTGATACTGATCCAAAAGCTGCAGCGCGCGCAGAGCGACAAGTTGCAATCCTCTTTGGTCTTTCCGCTATCGGAACTCTCACCCTGATTTATTCATATATCTTCATCAAAGATGATGTCTTCGTATTTATTCCAATTCTCGGTCAGACCCATCTGCAGCAATTAGGAATTGGCATGGGGATGGCTATTGCACTCTTCTGCATTGGAGCAGGACTAATTCACTGGGCTAAGACACTTATGCCCGATGAAGAAGTAATTGCTCAACGTCATGAATTTAGATCAGAGGATGCAGATCGTTCAGAATTCATTAAGACCGTTAAAGAAGGGGCAAGTGCTGCAGGTCTTGGCCGCCGCCCTCTCATTAAGAGCACGCTCGGTGCAGCTCTTGGTCTTTCAGCACTCTCCCCCATCCTCCTCTTGCGCGACTTGGGTCCACTTCCTAAAGATGATCTCTCCAAGACATCGTGGAAGGCAGGCACTCGTTTAGTAACAGATCCTGGCGATCGCCCTTTGCGTCCTGAAGATCTCGAAGTTGGAGCAGTCGCACAGACACTTCCCGAGATTGCACCAGGTGAACATCGTTTACTCTCAGATATCGGCAAAGATGCAGTGCTTCTTATCCGTCTTCGTCCTGAAGAGTTCAACCTTGATGCAGAGCGTCTGTCTTGGACACATGAGGGAATCATCGCCTTCTCAAAGATTTGTTCTCACATGGGTTGTGCTGTTGCTCTCTATGAACAACAGACAAAACACCTTCTCTGCCCATGCCACCAATCCACATTCGATGTGACTCGTGCTGCCAAAGTTATCTTTGGCCCCGCCGCACGACCTCTGCCACAATTGGCAATCACAGTCGATGCCGAAGGTTACCTAGTAGCCCAAGCACCATTTAATGAACCTGTTGGACCTAGCTTCTGGGAGCGCTCATCATGACAGCACGCGAAAGAATCGCCGGTAACGTCGCAGGATATGTAGACGATCGCACGGGCGCTGCAAAGTGGATGAAGAAGAATCTCACAAAAGTCTTTCCAGACCACTGGTCATTCCTCCTTGGTGAAATCTGCTTGTACTCATTCATTATTCTTCTTCTCTCAGGAACATTCCTTACATTCTGGTTCGACCCATCAATGCGCGAAGTCGTCTATGACGGCTCCTATGAACCTCTTAAGGGTCTTGAGATGTCTGCGGCCTATGCCTCAACTCTTGATATCTCATTTGAAGTTCGTGGGGGTCTCTTGATGCGCCAGATTCACCACTGGGCAGCGCTGATCTTTATGGTCGGAATTGTTGTTCACCTTCTTCGCGTTTACTTCACTGGAGCATTCCGCAAGCCACGTGAATTCAACTGGATCATTGGTGTTGGACTTCTAACACTCGGAATTGTTGAAGGCTTCTTGGGTTACTCACTTCCTGATGACTTGCTCTCTGGAACTGGTATCCGTATCGCTGAGGCAATCATTCAAGCGCTGCCACTTGTGGGTTCTTATCTTGCATTCTTTGCATTCGATGGAGCATTCCCTGGCACAGCATTTATTCCACGTATCTACACCGTGCACGTACTTCTTCTTCCAGGAATATTCCTAGCTCTCATCACCGTGCACTTGATGCTCGTCTGGTATCAGAAGCACACCCAGTTCCCTGGCCCAGGTCGCACAGAGAAGAACGTTGTCGGTTATCCACTCATGCCTGTCTATATGGCTAAAGCTGGTGGCTTCTTCTTCATCGTATTTGGTGTGACAGCATTCTTAGGCGCAGTTGCATCTATCAACCCCATCTGGCTCTATGGTCCTTATACGCCAGGACAAATCTCTGCAGGTTCACAACCTGACTGGTACATGGGTTGGCTCGATGGTTTAGTACGTATGGCACCACCTCTTGAGACACATGCATTTGGCCACACAATCTCTTGGAATATCTTGATCCCAGGACTGATCTTGCCCGGCATTATGTTTACAGGTCTTGCGCTCTATCCATTTATTGAGAGTTGGGCAACGGGAGATAAGCGCGAGCATCATCTCCTTGATCGTCCACGCAACACACCGAACCGCACCGCTATCGGTGTTATGGCTCTCACCTTCACACTTGTTTCGCTCATCAATGGCGGTAACGACATCATTGCAACCACCTTCCATCTGACAATCAATCAGATGATGTGGTTCTCTCGTATTGCAATCATTGTTCTTCCTCCGATTGCTTTCGTCATCACAAAACGTCTATGCCTATCACTACAGCGCGCAGATCGTGATCTCGTTCTCCACGGTCGCGAAACTGGTCGCTTAGTGCGTATGCCTAGCGGTGAGTTTGTTGAGGTACATGAGCCAATTTCACCTGAAAAGGCATGGCTACTTACATCACACGAACAGCTCGCACCCCTTGAACTTCCAGAGCATGATGCATCAGGTGTGCGCCGAGCAGGATCGATCAAGAACAAGATTCGCAATCGAGTCTCTCGTGCAGCAGCTGTCGCAGTGCCAAAGGCGACGGAGACAGAACGCCGTGAGCTAGAGGGCCATCACTAAATAATTTGAGAAAACGACCCTGACTCGCACAATGTGAGCGGGGTCGTTTTTTTATGCTCCGGTGTAGTGGTGCGCGATGCTTGCAAATGCTTGATCAAGAATTGCAAATCCCTCACGTAGCTCTGCCTCTGAGATGTTGCATGGCGGGCAGATATGCATTCTGTTGTAGTTATTAAATGGGAATAGCCCCAACTTCTTGCATGCAGCCACAAGTTCGTTCATTGCAGGACTTGATGCACCGTATGGAGCAAGAGGTGCTCGTGTAGCGCGATCTGCGACGAGGTCGAGCGCCCAGAAGACACCTTGGCCGCGAATCTCACCAATGACTTTATGTTTTGCCATCAAATCTTCAAGCAGTGGCTTGATGACCTTCTCCCCCATCGCTGCCGCATTTTCAACAATCTTCTCATCGGCCATCACATCGAGTGTGGCAACAGCTGCAGCCGTTGCAAGCGGATGTCCACTGTATGTAAGCCCCCCGGGAAATACACGATCGTTAAATGTTGCTGCTATCTCATCGCTGATAATCACGCCACCCAGTGGAACATATCCACTGTTCACACCTTTTGCAAAGACGATGAGATCAGGTTCTGCCGCAGAGTGTTGGTAGGCAAACCACTTACCTGTACGACCAAAGCCTGACATCACTTCATCGGCAATCCATTTGATTCCGTATTTATCACAGAGCGCGCGAACTCCCTCGAGATAACCAACCGGAGGAACAAGAACGCCTGCAGTGCCAACAACTGACTCAATCAAAATCGCAGCAATTGTTTGAGCTCCTTCAAAGATGATCACTTGTTCAAGATGCTCGAGGGCGCGCTTGCACTCTTCCTCTTCACTCTTTGCCCAAAATGCTGAGCGATACAGGTATGGGCCGAAGAAGTGAACGTGGCCATAGGCATATTCATTTGGCCATCTGCGCGGATCACCCGTTGATGCAATCGCTGCTGTGGTGTTGCCATGATAGCTGCGATAGAAAGAGAGAATCTTGTGGCGATTTGTGTGAAGTCGGACCATGCGAATGGCATTCTCCACGCCATCTGCTCCACCGTTGGTGAAGAAGACTTTATTGTGATGAGAGCCAGCTCGCGCGGTGATGCGCTTAGCAGCCTCACCTCGCGCCTCATTGGCATGTTGTGGCGCAACTGTTGTGTAGAGACCAGCTTGATCTTGAATCGCCTTAATTACCTTGGGATGTTGATGTCCGATGTTGGTAAAGACCAATTGACTTGAGAAATCTAAATACTTCTTTCCATCAAAATCCCAGAAGTAACTGCCCTCTCCCCCTGCAACTGGCAGTGGCGCAATCTGCGCTTGTGCTGACCATGAATGAAATACATAGGTGCGATCAAGGTCAAAGACCTCTTTGCCGCGAGCTGGATCTGCAGGAGGTTGAGTCATAGCCATATCTAATCAGTTAAAGTGGAAAAAAGTGAGTCTATGAACCAATGACGAGGGCCACCCCGAGGGCAGTCATCACTATTCCGATTACTCCAAGAGCTGTAACGGTCTCACCGAAGAGAATGAAGGCTTGCAATACCGCCATCGGTGGAACGAGATAGAGCAAGCTTGAAACTTTCGCAGCCGATCCCTTATTGAGCAACCAGAGCAGAAGCAAGACTGCAGCAATAGATGTCACCAGTACCGCCCATGCCATCGTCCAGAAAGAAGTATGAGTAAGTTCAAAGTGCGTTCTGCCACGCAGAATCGAAATGAGAAGCAATCCCGCACCCGCTATAGCAAATTGGTATGTAGTACCAATCATCAAAGGGATGGAGTGACCAATCTTCTTCTGTAGGAGCGTTGCAACTGTGCTGCCAGCCAATGCCAGAAAGAGGAAGAGAAGGGATTCTGATGTGAACCCATCTGCTTGTGACAATTTAGGTAGCACAACGAGAAATACGCCGAGCAACCCAAAGATCAGCCCAGCTATTTGCCTACGTGTGAGAGGTTCATTGAGTAAGCGCACGGCTAACAAAGAAACAATTATTGGCTGCATACTGGTGATAACAGATGACAGGCCTGCAGGTGCTCCTAGCTCGATCGCATACCAAACCCCAGCGAGATAGAAGCCATGCAGCGCAATTCCTATAGCAAGGGATGCACGAAGGTCAGAGCGAGAGAGTGTGAGTGGTTGGCCAAGTGCTGCCGTCAGAAGAAAGAGAATAGCTGCTGCCAGAATAAGGCGAATGGCTAAAAAGAAGAGTGAGTCAGCATCTTCAAACCCATATTTTGCAACTACAAACCCTGAGCTCCAAATAAGGATGAATATCCACGGTGCTGCGCCTACTACCTTTTTCATAGGCTACAGAGATGAATTTCGTTAGTGCGAAGTGTGCGTGATTGGCTTCTCATACTCAGTCACCATTCCGATGATGCTGATAACGAGTGCGCCAAGTGAAATAAGAGTCAGCCACCAACCGATAATGAGACCAAGACCCATAGCTGTGGCACTTAAGGCAACAGGAAGTGGCCACCATGAATGTGGGCTATAGAAACCAAGTTCACCTGCATCATCTGCGATCTCTGCATCAAGATTGTCGGACGGAATATCGAACCCAATTCGCTTTTGGGTGAACCAGAGATAGAAACCCACCATCCCTGCAAGACATGCAGCCAAAATCATTCCGGTAATTCCAACCGCTTCACCGCCGACGGCATAGTAAACAACTGCCATCACAACATAGAAGACTGAAAGACCTGAGAAGAGTTTCCAATTAGCTTTCATTCTTAGTGACCTTCTGTCTTCACATGTGGATGATGGAGATCAAAGGCAGGGCGCTCTGAGCGAATACGTGGCATCGATGTGAAGTTATGTCGTGGTGGAGGACATGACGTCGCCCATTCAAGGGATGCTCCATAGCCCCAAGGATCATCAACTTCGACCTTAGGAGATTTACGAGTAATCCACACGTTCACAAAGAACGGAATCATCGAGAGTGCAAGGAGGAAGGATCCAACGGTTGAGATCATATTCATCTCTGTAAATCCATCGGTTGCCAAGTAATCGGCATAGCGACGAGGGAAGCCCTTAATTCCAAGCCAGTGCTGGATAAGGAATGTGAGGTGGAAGCCGAAGAAGAGTGTCCAGAAGTGAATCTTTCCAAGGCGCTCGTTGAGCATACGACCTGTGAACTTTGGCCACCAGAAGTAGAAGCCTGCAAACATTGCAAAGACCACTGTTCCAAAGAGTACGTAATGGAAGTGGGCAACAACGAAGTATGAGGCAGAGACTGCAAAATCAAGAGGTGGTGAAGCCAAGATAATTCCTGTGATTCCACCGAAGAGGAATGTGACCAAGAAGCCCATCACCCACAACATCGGAGTTTCAAAAGTCACATGACCGCGCCACATTGTTCCGATCCAGTTGAAGAATTTCACACCCGTTGGAACACCGATGAGGAATGTCATAAAGGAGAAGAATGGAAGAAGTACTTTTCCTGTCGCGAACAAGTGGTGTGCCCACACTGCAACAGAGAGAGCTGAGATTGCGATCGTTGCAGCAATCAGTCCCTTGTATCCAAAGATTGGTTTGCGACTAAAGACAGGCAAGATCTCTGTAGCAATTCCAAAGAATGGAAGCGCGAGGATATACACCTCAGGGTGGCCAAAGAACCAGAACAAGTGTTGCCACAACATAGCTCCGCCATTGGCAGGATCGAAGATATGAGTACCAAAGAGTCTGTCGGATTCAAGGCCAAGCAGAGCTGCAGCAAGTGGTGGGAAGGCAAGAAGAACAAGGATCGATGTCAGCAATACGTTCCAAGAGAAGATCGACATACGGAACATCGTCATTCCTGGTGCTCGCATTGTGAAGATAGTTGTAATGAAGTTGACGCCGCCAAGAATTGTTCCAAGACCTGAAATTGCAAGGCCCATTACCCACAAGTCTCCACCAATACCTGGTGAGTATGTTGAGTTAGCAAGAGGTGCGTATGCAGTCCAGCCAAATGAAGCCGCTCCACCTGGAGTCAAGAATCCAATCGTGGCTTCAATAGAACCGAAGAAGTAGAGCCAATACGAGAGCATGTTAAGACGTGGGAATGCAACGTCTGCTGCACCAATCTGCAACGGCATAATCACATTGGCAAAACCAACGAAGAGTGGGGTTGCAAACATCAAAAGCATGATGGTTCCGTGCATAGTGAAAATCTGGTTGTACTGCTCATTGCTCCAGAACTGCATTCCTGGGCGGGTAAGTTCAATACGGAGAAGGAGCGCTAGCAACCCACCGATAAGAAACCATGCAAAAGATGTCGCTAGGTAGAGATACCCGATGCGCTTATGGTCGGTTGAGGTAATTGTTTTTACAAACTGACTTCCAAGAGAAGTCTTCTGCACTCCTTGGCGAGGGGCTGCAATCGTTGGACGTTCTGCAAAAGTTGTCATTATGCGCTCGCCTTCAGTGAGTCAAGATACTTCTGGTAGTTCTCGGGTGTTACAACCTTTACCTTAAAGATCATCTGAGTGTGATTGCGTCCGCATAGGATGTTGCATCGCCCAGGGAATTCACCCAATTTGTTGGCTGTGAATTGAAGATGGTTTGTCTCACCTGGCAAGTTCTGCATCTGGATCATAAATGCTGGAATCCAGAAACCATGGACAACATCATTTGATGTGAGAGTGAAGCGAACCTTCTCGCCTTGAGGAACATATAAAGTCGGTGGGCTTGCCGGAGTGCCAGTTACGACAGCCTTCTCGCCAGCCTCAGGGTAGGCAAATTGCCAAGACCATTGAATTCCTTCGACAGAGATTTCGTGCTTCACAGGTGAAGTTTTATCGATGATCTTGTCCTGCTTGACTGCGGTGAAATAGAACATCACCGCAACAATTGCAAAAGGAATTACTGTGTAAAGAATTTCAACAGGAATGTTGTACTGAGTCTGCTTTGGAAATTCGCCCTTGCTCGCTTTAGCGCGATGGAAAACCGCTGGCCACAAGATAAGAACGAGGGTAAATACCCCAACTACTCCACCTGCGATCCATGCACCTTGCCACAATGAGAGTGAAATATCGTTGATACTTGAGACGCCTTTCGGAAAGCCCATTCCAGAAATGTCATTTGAATTAAATGAGCATCCTGTTAAGAAAGCCGGGGCAAGCAGGGCCGCCGCTCGTAAGTAGCGTTTTCTGCGCGGTGCGTGAGAAGACATGGGGTAAGGATAGTGGCGCGATGTGCATGCGCTCGCCCGAGCGAGTAGCGTTGATTCGGTGGTTCGTGTCACAGGAAATTTCGCCTCTGAAGGCCCCCTGCATCCTGCCGCCAGGCAGGCGCTTTTAGCGGCTTTTGACCAAGGGTGGGCAGATCCAAAGAAGCTTTCTCAAAGTTCATCCAAAGCCGCAATTCTGCGCAACCAAGCACTTGAAAATATCGCCAGCCGATTAGCGATATCTGTCGATTCAATTGAGGTCCTTGGCGAGCCTTCCTTAGGCCACTATCTCTCTATCGCTGGCCTCTTCACGCCATCCTCCCCCTTTGCATATTCATCTATTGATAAAGGAAAGATTCGAGCAATTGCACGTTCCCACACATCAGATGTCAAAGAACTTGCCGTCAATGATGCTGGGGCAATTCAGGGTTTGAATCAAGTCACCGATGGCAGCGTTCTATCCATGCAACTTGCAAATGGTGAGACAGGAGTTATTCAAGACTCATGGGATCAGATAGGTGGCGGCGTTCGAATCGCAATTGATGCGACTTCCTCGGGGGCGCGATTGGCTCTACCTCCACGTTGGAATACCGCCCTCTTTGATGCAGCATCCTGGAACGGTCCAAGTGGTCTTGCCATCATGGCAATTCGCGATCGCTCCACTTTTTCATATCCACTTCCGCGCATCTCTCCCATCAGCTCCCCCGGCAGTTATTCACTCCCATTGCTGATCGCATCAGCGCTCGCTCTTGAAAACTTCACAGAGGAATCACCTGCCTTGCGCCAGTATGCAATTGCTCAACTTTCGAAGATTGATGGCATCGGTGTAGTGGCGCCTCATTCACAATCCATGCCTCATTTGCTCTCTCTCGGTCTCGATGGTGTTTCCGGTGAGGCTGTAGTCAGAGAACTCGCCGCACAGGGTATTGATGTAGATTCTGGCTCTGCATGTTCACCGCAAGATTTACAACCAAGCCATGTCTTAGCGGCAATGGGATATGAAACAACGGGCCATGTGCGATTGACGCTGCATGAAGGCACAACAGAGAAAGAGATATCCAGCCTTGCAAATTCGCTCTCAGTAGTACTTCAGAAATTACGCGGGTAGATGCGCTGCAATTTCACTAGCAGCCTCTGACCCATATGCATCGCTAAATCGTGCGACAAATTCATCTTTGGTAAATCGATACTCCTGTGTTCCTGTTGTCTCAATGACATAGGTTGCAATCATTGAACCAAGCTGGGCACAACGCTCGTGCGATAGTCCCCACGCAAGACCTGCCACAAATCCAGAACGGAATGAATCTCCCACACCTGTGGGATCTACCTTGGCTTTCTCTTTCGCACAACCCACTTTGATAAATGTTCCATCAGTGCTTTCAACGCGAGCACCATCAGAGCCCAAAGTGACGATGCGATATTTCACTTGCTCCAAAATCTCGTGATCACTCCACCCAGTCTTCTGAATTGCCAGTGCCAATTCATACTCATTCATAAAGAGGTAGGTAGCGCCAGAGATCAATTTCTTAATCTCATCTCCACTCATACGCGCCATCTGCTGAGAAGGATCTGCCGCCACTGCGACTCCCATTTCTAGAGCGACTTCTGTGTGGCGAAGCATCGCTTCGGGATCATCAGGGGAAATAACAAGGATGTCGAGTTTTCCGACCTTATCCATGATGGGCTTGAGTTCAATATTTCGAGCCTCGGACATAGCCCCAGGAAAGAAGGATGCGATCTGATTGAGTTCAGTATCGGTTGTTACTGTGAAATGCGCTGTGTGTTGTTCTGTTGAGACAAGGGCGTGTGAGGTATCAACACCATGGCGATTGAGCCAGGCATCGTAATCTGCAAAATCTTTACCGACAGCTGCAATCAAAATGGGATTCAGGCCAAGGACACCAAGTCCAAATGCGATATTGGCAGCACACCCTCCGCGACGAACATCAAGACCATCGACGAGGAATGAGAGAGAAACTTTTTCGAGCGAACCAGCGACGAGTGAGTCAGTGAACTTTCCTGGGAAAGTCATGAGGTGGTCTAGACCTACTGAACCTGCAACGCCAATTTTCATGGTCGCATCTAACTACAGCAGCTATGTATTAACGCGAAATTAGTTAAATGAATCGCCGCAAGCGCATGAACCGCCTGCATTGGGATTATCGATGGTGAAGCCCTGCTTCTCGATTGTGTCTACGAAATCAACTGTGGCGCCCATAAGGTAAGGATCGCTCATCTTGTCGACAACAACTTTTACTGCACCGAACTCGCGTGTGATATCGCCTTCTTGATTGCGATCATCGAAGTAGAGCTGGTAGCGAAGACCAGAACAGCCACCTGGCTGAACAGCAACACGCAGGTAAAGGTCATCGCGACCCTCTTGAGCAAGGAGAGCGGAAACCTTTGCTGCTGCCACATCGGTAAGTGCGATGCCGGTTGTGATCTCGACTGGAGTTGTAGTTGTTTCAGTAGTCATGTGCGCAAGAATACCCGCGTTTAGGTTGCGATGGCTAACCCAAACGCATGAGAATACGCATATGTCTATCAGCCTCGGCGAGCTCCTTCTTCTAGGACAAGGCTCAGACCTTGCTTCAGAGCGCGGAGTCTCATGCACTGGCGAACTCCCGCCGGCAAGTGAGCCTGGCCTTGTAGAACGCGCTATCGCTGCCAGAGCCGCTCTCGGAAGCCGGGCACTGATTTTGGGCCATCACTACCAACGTGATGAAGTCATTCAATTTGCCGATATCACTGGAGACTCATTTAAGTTAGCGCAAGCTGCTGCTGAGCAAAGTTCTGCAGAGTTCATCTTCTTCTGCGGCGTCCACTTCATGGCAGAGAGTGCAGACATTCTCACCTCATCAAAACAACGCGTCATTCTTCCTGATCTTGCTGCAGGCTGTTCGATGGCAGATATGGCAACTGCGAATCAAGTAAACCAATGCTGGAAAGATCTTGAAAAACTTGGCGTTGCATCCAAAACTGTTCCTGTTACCTATATGAATTCATCTGCTGCCATTAAAGCTTTCACCGGCGAACATGGTGGCACCATCTGCACATCATCGAATGCCCAGAAAACTCTTGAGTGGGCTTTTGCTAAGGCAGAGAAGGTTCTCTTCCTGCCCGACCAACATCTTGGTCGCAACACCGCAGTCCTATCTCTCGGTCTCTCACTCGATGATTGCGTTCTCTGGAATCCATGGAAGCCAATGGGCGGCCTTACAGAAGATGAGATTCGTGGTGCAAAAATGATTTTGTGGCGCGGACATTGCTCAGTCCATGGTCGCTTTACTCGTGAATCAATTCAAGAAGTTCGCACTCGTGTTCCAGGTGTTCAAGTCATCGTCCACCCTGAGTGCCAACATGAAGTCGTCGTTGATGCCGATGTTGTGGGCAGTACTGAGAAGATAATTCAGACCGTGACGGCATCGCCTGCCGGAAGCAAGTGGGCTATTGGAACTGAGCTCAATCTCGTCTCGCGCCTTGCACAGAACAATCCAGATAAAGAGATCGTCTTTCTTGATAAAACCGTCTGCTATTGCTCCACCATGAATCGCATCGATCTACCCCACTTAGTCTGGGCAATGGAGTCGATACTTGCCGGCCACATTGTGAACGAGATTAAGGTTGAGGAGAAGGTTGCTCGCTTCTCCAAGTTGGCTCTCGAGCAGATGCTCGCTCTATAGTTCCACTATGACTGAATCATCTGCCGATAAGAAGGGTCGTCCGACCCCTAAGCGCAAAGAAGCTATCGCTGCGCGCAAAGTCTCATCTCTTGCTCCTGCATCAACAAAGGAAGAGAAGAAACGCGCTAAAGAAGCAGCTCGCGCATCGCGTATTACAGCTCGCGCTGCCTATATGCGTGGAGATGAGAATGCACTACCGGCTCGCGATAAAGGACCGGTCAAGAGATATGTTCGTAATTATGTTGATGCGCGCAAGTCAATCGGCGAATACTTCTTGCCCATCATCTTTATCGTTCTGATCTTTACCTTGGTTCCATATCCAATTTTCCAAATCGGAAGCATCATCATCATGTATGGCGTTCTCTTGATTTCAGTCATCGATGGTTTCTTCTTGAGCCGCAAAGTTAAGACCGCCGTTACTGCGAAATTCCCTGGGACAGAGCTCAAGGGAATTGGCATGTATGGATGGCTGCGATCAACACAGATGCGCAGAATGCGCTCCCCTAAGCCTCAGATCAAAGTTGGAGAAAGCTTCTAACTCACGCCGCTAAGCGCGAGGGTTAGGGCTCTCGTTTTTCTTAGGATCGCGCTCTGGCAACTTTCCAAGAGCGTTATCGATCGCCTGCATGACATCGGCTGAT